>CATPBV010000291.1 GCA_955652345.1 uncultured Solirubrobacteraceae bacterium
CGCTCGAACGCGCTCACCAGGACGCGGACCGCGCACTCATCGAGCACGCGCTCAGAACACTCACTGACGACACGGTCCCGGAGTCAGCCCAGCACGACGCCGCACTCGGGCCGGAGCTCCACGCTGCGGTCGAACGCACGCAGGAGCGCCACGGAAGCGTCACCCTGGAGCGGACGCTGGTGGTCGAAGTCGATCGCCCACGGGCCCGGTTCGGCGCATGGTACGAGCTGTTCCCGCGCTCCTGGGGAGGCCTGCAGGGCGTCGAGCGCCAGATCCCGGCCCTCGCTGCGCTGGGGTTCGACGTGGTCTACCTCCCGCCGATTCACCCGATCGGCCACACCAACCGCAAGGGCGTCAACAACGCGCTGAGCGCCGCTCCGGGCGACCCCGGATCCCCGTGGGCGATCGGCGACGATACCGGCGGCCACGAGGCGATCCACCCGGAGCTCGGCACGATCGACGATCTCCGGGCACTGACCGCCACCGCGCGCGAGCACGGGATCGACATCGCGCTCGACTTCGCGATCCAGTGCTCCGCCGACCACCCGTGGCTGCACGAGCATCCGGAGTGGTTTCACCGCCGTCCGAACGGGACTCTCAAGTACGCCGAGAACCCCCCCAAGCGCTACCAGGACATCTACAACGTCAACTGGGAGACGCCCGGCTGGCGCTCTCTGTGGGAAGCGCTCCGCGACATCCTTCTGCAATGGGTCGACTGCGGTGTCAAGGTGTTCCGCGTGGACAACCCGCACACCAAGCCGTTCCCCTTCTGGACTTGGCTGATCGAGGAGGTGCACGCGCAGGACCGCGAGGTCATCTTCCTGTCGGAGGCATTCACCCGCAGAGCGGTGATGCGCCACCTCGCAAAGCTCGGCTTCAGCCAGTCCTACACCTACTTCACGTGGAAGAACTCGCGCGACGAGCTGACCGAGTACGTCGCCGAGCTGGCCTACTCGGGCGAGCAGGAGTACTTCCGCCCCAACTTCTTCGTCAACACGCAGGACATCCTGCACGCCTATCTGCAGCACGGGGGGCGTCCCGCGTTCGAGGCCCGGGCGGTCCTGGCCGCGACGCTCAGCCCGAGCTACGGCATCTACTCCGGGTTCGAGAACATCGAGAACATCCCGCTCCGCGAGGGCTCGGAGGAGTACCTGAACTCGGAGAAGTACGAGATCAAACAGCGCGCGCTCGACGGCCCGCTGCTGCCGCTGATCGCCCGGCTGAACCAGATCCGCCGGGAGAATCCAGCGCTCCAGGAGGTCTCGAACATCGCCTTCCTCGACACCGCCAACGAGGCGCTCATCGCGTACGCGAAGCGCACCGGCAACAACGCGGTGATCACGGTCGTGAACATCGATCCCCACCAGGCGCAGGAGGGAGCCCTGGTCGTGCCGGCTGCCCTCGGATCGCCGCCGAGCTTCACCGCCCACGACCTGCTCTCAGGCGAGCGCTAC
The DNA here is from genome assembly GCA_955652345.1 of uncultured Solirubrobacteraceae bacterium. Taxonomy (GTDB): domain Bacteria; phylum Actinomycetota; class Thermoleophilia; order Solirubrobacterales; family Solirubrobacteraceae; genus Palsa-465. The sequence continues at coordinate 1,455 of CATPBV010000291.1, forward strand.
CACTGGCGGATCGGCCCGAACTTCGTGCGGCTCGAGCCGGGCGTTCGCCAGGCGCATGTGATCCGGGTGGAGGGTTAGAGATGAGCGTCGGACCACCTACGCTGACGCATCTGATCGCCGCCGAGCAGCCCCGGCTTAGAGAAGGCAACGGAAATGAGCCGGTGACCGCGTCGCAGGCCCAGACCCGTCAGTGGTTCGAGTCCGAGCCGCTGTGGTTCAAACGCGCCGTCTTCTACGAGATCCACATCCGCGGCTTCTTCGACGCGAACGGCGACGGCTCGGGCGACTTCCGGGGGCTGATCGAGAAGCTCGACTATCTCCAATGGCTGGGGATCGACTGCATCTGGTTGCTCCCCTTCTACGCATCGCCGTTGCGCGACGGCGGCTACGACATCGCCGACTTCGACAAGGTGCACCCCGACTACGGATCGGTCGACGACGTTCACCAGCTGATCGACGCGGCCCACGCCCGCAGGATCCGGGTGATCGCCGACATGGTGATGAACCACACCTCGAGCGATCACCCGTGGTTTCAGGAGTCGCGTTCGAGTCCGGACTCCCCGAAGCGCAACTGGTACGTGTGGTCTGAGCGCAACAACCGCTACCCCGACGCCAGGATCATCTTCGTCGACACCGAGGCCTCGAACTGGACCTGGGACCCGGTGGCGGGGGCCTACTACTGGCACCGCTTCTTTCACCACCAGCCCGACCTCAACTACGACAACCCCGAGGTGCAGGAGGCGATGCTCAACGTCCTGCGCTTCTGGCTCGACCTCGGGCTCGACGGATTCAGGCTCGACGCGGTCCCGTACCTGTTCGAGCGCGAGGGGACCAACTGCGAGAACCTCCCAGAGACGCATGCATACCTGAAGCGGGTCCGCCGGGAGGTGGAGGAGAACTATCCCGACAGGGTGCTGCTGGCGGAAGCCAACCAGTGGCCCGCCGACGTCGTGCAGTACTTCGGCGACGGCGACGAGTGCCAGATGGCCTTCCACTTTCCGGTGATGCCGCGCATGTTCATGGCCGTGCGGCGGGAAGAGGCCGCCCCGATCTACGAGATCCTGGAGCGGACGCCCAAGATTCCGGAAACCTGCCAGTGGGGCCTGTTCTTGCGCAACCACGACGAGCTGACGCTCGAGATGGTCACCGACGACGAGCGCGACTACATGTACAAGGAGTACGCCAAGGA
>CATPBV010000292.1 GCA_955652345.1 uncultured Solirubrobacteraceae bacterium
CCGCCGCGGCGACCCTGCTCGAACGCGGGATGATCGAAGAGGCGGGCCGATCGCAGTTTGGCGCGGTTCTGTACCGGACGACCGAGCTGTTCCTGCGGCTGTTCGGCCTGGCGTCGCTCGATGAGCTCCCGCCCGCCGGCGACTTCGAGCCCTCCGCGGAGGTGCAAACGGACCTCCGCGAGCGGCTGCTCGCGGCCGGCGAGGCGCGCGCTTCGGCCTAACCTAGGCGTGCCTACGATGCCGTGAGGACCGATGCCTTGACCGGTGGTGGTTTGCGCCGCGGCGGACTCCGCAGACACGCCGCGGATCCGGGCGATCTCCGGTCGTGAGACTGGCTGTAGGTAGGCGACGATCGCGAGCGTCTCCGCCTGGGCGGGCGTCAGCGCCGGCGTGCGCGGCCTAGCCAGTAGCCGTCTCGCGGCCGCTTCGGTGGCGGGATGCGTGCTCAGCATCCAGCCCCCCGCGAGCTCCCGGAGCACCAATCCGCGGCGCTCCCACTCGTAATGCTCGCGCAGGCGCTCGAGTGCGGTCACGACATCGTGCAGCTCTCCCTCGCTGGCGTCCGCGAGCTCCTGCGCGCCGACCGGCTCGGCGCTCAGGAACAGCAGCGCCTCCAGCGTGCGCTCGAGCTCTCCGTTCCCGCTCGTCATCGGGCCACCGTGAGTTTGGCTGCCGATCGCCGCGCCCCCAGCGCCTCGATCGTGATCTCGCCGAACGGGCGCTCCTGGGTCCAGGTCAGCTCGCCCTGCTTGTACAGCTCCAGGAGCGCGAACAGGGTTACGGCGACGGTGACCCGGTCGGCCCGCGCGACCGCTTCCTCGAAGTCGAACCTCCCTCGTGCGAGCAGCTCGCGCAGCAGCGCCAGGCGCTCGGCAACGGTCACCTTCGGGACGGCGATATGGCCTATGTCGACAGACTCGGGAAGCGCCAGCAGGTCCCCGATCGCGCTCACGAGCGCGGACGGGTCGTAGACCGCGTTCGCATGCTCGAGGGTGGCGCGACGGAGCCAGCTCGGCGGTGGCGCGCTCCGGAAGCGATAGCCCTCCTGCGAGGCGAGCCGGCGCTGGAGGTAGTCCGCCGCGGCGCGAAAGCGGTGGGCGTCGAGCAGGCGCGCGAGCAGCTCTTCGGCGGCTTCCCCGGGGTCGAGCTCGATCGCCTCCGGCTCCGCGCCTTCGAGCAGCAGCCGGGACTTCAGCTCGAGCAGGGCCGCGATCAGCACGAGGAACTCGGTCGTCGCCTCCAGGTCGAGCTCCCCCCGGCGCTCGAGGTGATCGATGTAGGAGATCACAATCTCCGCGAGGTCCACCTCCAGCAAGTCGACCTCTTCGCGGAGGATCAGCGTCAGCAGCAGATCGAACGGCCCGGCGAATACGTCGAGGTCGAGCTCGAGGTCCACGGGGCACACGAGGCCCAGGCTACTGCGAGACGCGGACCGGTCCAACCCCCATCGCGCGGCGGACGTCGAGCATCGTCTCCACCGCAATCGAGCGCGCCCTCTCGGCCCCTCGCGCGAGGATCCGCTCGAGCTCGGCTTCATCCGAGCGCAGCTCGGCATAGCGCTCGCGGACCGGCGCGAGATACGCGGCGACCTCGTCGGCGACGGCCTGCTTGAAGGCGCCGTAACCGGAGCCGTCGAACCCTCGCTCGACCTCCTCGGGCTCGGCGCCGCGTACAGCGGCGAGGATCTCGATCAGGTTGGAGACGCCGGCCTTGTCGCGCGCTCGACGCACCTCCGTGCCTGAGTCGGTGACAGCCGAGCGCACCTTCTTGACCACGGCCTCCGGCTCGTCCAGCACGTAGATCGTGCCCTGCTCACTGCCGCCGGTGGTCGACATCTTGCTGTCGGGGTACTGGAGGTCCATGATCTTCGCGCCAACCTCGGGTATCCGGGCTTCGGGAACGCTGAAGATCTCGCCATAGCGTCCGTTGAAGCGTTCGGCGATGTCGCGCATCAGCTCGATGTGCTGGCGCTGATCCTCGCCCACCGGGACCTCGTTCGTCTTGTACAGCAAGACGTCGGCGGCCTGGAGTACGGGATAGAAGAACAGGCCCGCTGAGACGAGATCACGCTGAGCGCCCGACTTCTCCTTGAATTGGTGCATCCGGTTGAGATCTCCGAATGCGGTGACGCTCGCGAGCAGCCAGCAGAGCTCGGCATGCTCCTGGACATCGCCCTGGCGAAAGAAGATGCACCGATCGGGATCGAGTCCGGCGGCGAGCAGGGTTGTGGCGGTGTCGTACACCGACTCCCGCAGGCCAGCCGGATCGTACGGGACCGTCGTCGCGTGCAGATCAACCAGGCAGTAGACGGCCTCGCCGCGGTCCTGACCCGCCACGTACTGGGTTATCGCCCCGATGTAGTTGCCCAGGTGCTTGCGACCCGTGGGCTGGATGCCCGAGAAGATCCGCATGTTCCGATCGAGGCTAGCGGGGGAGTGCGCCGCGCTGACGCATGCCCGAGATGCTCGCCGGCGTCGGCGGCGTCGGCGGCGGACTCTGCTTACGCCCGGAGAGCAGGTAGGCGGCGATCACGCCGCCAATCGCGCCACATACGTGACCCTGCCAGGAGATCCCGGCGTGCGGCACGACGCTCGTGAGTAGAGCTCCTCCCCACACCGCTCCGACCACCGCCCCGGTGAGCATCTCCAGCACGCTGCGGTCGAACACGCCTCTGACGAGCAGGTAGGCGGCATAGCCGAACACGACGCCGCTGGCGCCGATGGTGCTGACGTTCGACGGAGAGACGAGCCAGGTCCCGAGCCCGCCGATCACGATCACGATCGCGGTCACGAGTGCCAGCCGGGCGGCGCCGCGCAGCGCGATGATCAGCCCCATGAACACGAACGGGACCGTGTTGCCGATCAGGTGCTGCCAACTGGCGTGGATGAAGGGTGCGGTCAGGACGCCCCACAGGTGGTCGACATTGCGAGCGTAGATCCCGTCGGCCGTGAGGCGGTTGGAGTCGAGCGCGTTGACCACCTCGACCAGCCACATCACCGCGACGATCGCGGCAAGGAGCTGAACCCCCTCTATCTGCGCCTTGCGCTTGCCGGCCGGAGAGCGGCTCGGGGGGCTCGGGGCGATCGTGCTCACACCCAAAGGATTGCAGGTGCGTCACGCGTCGAGCGCATCCGCGGTGTTCAGGACGCCTGACGCGAGCTCTCTTCTGCGCAGCGGCAGCGTCACTGTCAGGATCGCTCCTCGGTGACGGTCGTTGCGCGCGGTCAGCTCGCCGCCGTGATCATGGGCGATCGCCCGGGCGATCGCGAGCCCCAGTCCCGAGCCGGCGCGCTCGTCGTGGAGCTGTCGCCGTGAGTAGAGACGGTCGAAGATCCGCGCCAGCTCCTCGGGCTCGATCCCGGGTCCCTCGTCGCTGATCGCGATCGTCGCAGTCCCTGTGTGGGCGGTGAGATCGACCGTGACGCTGCCACCTGCCGGACTGACGCGCAGAGCGTTGTCGAGCAGGTTGAGCAGCAGCTGCTGGAGCCTCAGCTCGTCACCCTCGATCGTCGCTTCGTCCAGGCGGGTGACGTGAATCGACACATCGGGTCGCAGCTGCCCGGCTTCGCGGACCACGGCGAGCACCAGATCGTCCAGCGCCACAGGCGCGTGGGCCGCGGGCGGCTCGCGCTCGAGCCTCGCAAGAAAGAGAAGGTCTTCGACCAGCCGTGCGGCTCGCCTACTGGCCTGGTCGAGCGAGGCGATCGCGGCCTGACGGGCGACAGGATCGGCTCCAGCCCAACCGCGGAGGAGCTCGACGTTGGCGCGGATCGCCGCGATCGGTGTGCGCAGCTCATGAGAGGCGTCGGCTCCGAAGCGCCGCTGACGCTCCAGCGCTTGCTCGAGCTCGTCGAAGCAGGCGTCGAGCACCGCCGCCAAACGGCCCAGCTCATCGCTTCCCTGGTAGCCGATCCGCCGCGCGAGATCCCCGCCGCGGATCGTCTCGGCGGTCTCGGCGATCCGGCGGACCGGCCGCAGTGCCCGGCGTGCGACGATCAACGCGAGCCCGGCGGAGAGCAGCGCGCCGCTCAACACCCCAAAGATGAGCACGGTGCGAAGCGTCCGCAGCGAGGCGAACGCGTCCGCGAGCGGGGCTCCGACGGTGATCAGCCCCCCCAGCGTGCCCGAGCTCGGACCGGCCCTCTGACACGCGAGCGCCAGCGGAGGCTGGTCAAGGCGCATCTGCGCGTGGCCGCTGCTCAGGCACCGCCTCGAGAAAGCCGAAGGGAGCAGGACCGTGCTCGAGGCCTGGATGAGTGTGCCGTCTTTGCGGCGCACGTCGATCAGGGTCCCTGGCACCCCGCGCAGGTGGGTGAGGGCGGGATCGTTGATGTCGACCGTATTGCCCTGATTGTTCGTCTGGGCCCCAGCCGCATCCTGCGATCCGGTCGGCGCGGACACGTCGACCATCGTGGCGACCTGCGCCGCCTGGCTCTGGGCGGTCCGTGCGGCCCGGTGAAGCAGCGACGTACGCATTGCCAGGTACCCGCCGAGTGCAGCGAGCGACGCGACCGCGAATACAAGGATCCCCGCGAGCAGTGCAAATCGCGCCCGCAGCGAAAGCTTCATTCAGAGTCCCGAAACGCGTAGCCGACTGCCCGCACGGTTTGGATCAGCGGCGGGGCGCCGTGCTCGTGGAGCTTGCGCCGCAGGTAGCGGATGTATACGTCGATCACGTTCGAGCCGCCCAGGAAGTCGTGCTCCCAGACGCCCGCGAGGATCGAGTCCCGCGACATGGCCTGGCCGGGATGCCGCATCAAGAACTCGAGCAGGTCGAACTCGCGGGGTGTCAACTCGATGCTGCGGCCCTGGTAGTCGACGGTTCGTGCTCGCGCGTCGAGCAGCAGGCCGGCGTACTCGAGGCGCTCGCCCTCCTCTCGCAGCCGCGCGCGGCGCAGCGTCGAGCGCACGCGCGCCATCAGCTCGTCGAGCGAGAACGGCTTGGTCAGGTAGTCGTCGGCGCCGGCGTCCAGGCCGCGTACCCGATCTTCGACCGTGTCGCGTGCGGTCAATACGAGAATCGGGATCGAGGAGTGCCGACGCAGCCTCCGGCACACCTCGATCCCGTCGATGCTTGGCAGGCCTAGGTCGAGAACCACAAGCTCGGCCGGCCATTCGCTGGCGCTGAGAAGCGCGCCCGGGCCATCTCGCTCGATGCGCGCTTCATAGCCTCCGTGGTCCAGCTCGAGCGCCAGCGCGCTCGCGATGTCAGGATCGTCCTCGACGACCAGAACTCGGGTCGAATGGTTGGCCCGCATCCAAGACTAGGTTAGGGCGCCGGGTGGCACCGGCGCCCTAACCTGATCGGTCGGATCAGCGTTCAGTTATTGGACGCAGTCGCCCGTGCATTCACCCTGGGTGTCTGCACCGCCGCCGGCCGGCTGCTGGTCCCCTGGAACGTCCCCGCTGTTTTCGCCGCCGCCTGGAGTCTCCCCAGGTGCTGCCGCGCCGGTGTCCGGGGTGGTCTGGTCACCCGACTGCACGTTGCCCGGGTCGGTGCTGCCCGGCTGGTCGCCTGTCGTCGAGCTCGAACTACCCGTGTCGGGAGTGGTCTGGTCGCCCGATTGGACGTTGTCAACGTCAGGGCCGCCCGTCGGCTCGCTGTGGTGGCGAGCGTGATGCTTGGCATGGTGCACCGCCGCCTGCGCCGAGCCGCCGCCCGACAGGAGTGCAAACGCCAGAGCGGCTCCGATAGCCAGCACCAGCACGGCCATCGTCACTGCGCGACTGTGCCACTTGAATGAGACTGCCTGCATCTCGTTACCTCCTAGGGTCGTTGACGAGACACGAGACACCGTAGGCAGGCCCAATTAGAACGCGATGAGAGCCTGGTGCAGGTTCGATGAGAGGCGCGCGGGCCAGCGTCGCCGTCCGCCGACGCGGGAATTACCCCTCCAGCGCCTCGAGTGCGACGGCGAGCGCCACCTCGGCCCGCTGGCGCAGCGAGCTCGCGAGTACGAACTCCTCAGGGGTATGAGCGCCGCCTCCGCGCGGTCCGAGGCCATCTACGGTCAGCGGGATCGTCGAGGCGAAGTGGCTCGCGTCGCTGGCGCCGCCCCGGGACTGCGCGACGATCGGGCGGCCGATCCGCGCACTCGCGCGCGCGAGCAGCTCTCCGGTGCTGTCGCGCGAGTCCATCGCCGGCCAGACGCGCTCCATCCGCGCTTCGAAGCCGACCCCCTCGAGCTCGCTCGGAATCGCGCCCCGGACAGGCGCGAACGCGTTCGCATCGTCGGCGCGGAGATCGAAGATCAGCTCCCCCACGTCCGGGACGACGTTGAACGCGTCCCCAGAGCGCACCACGGTCGGCACGACGGTCAGCCGCTGTGGACCGCCCGGATCGTGGCGAGCAGCGACATCGATCGCCACCCGCGCCAGGCCGAGCAGGGCGTTGCGCCCCTGGTCGGGAGCGCTGCCCGAGTGCGAGGCCCGGCCGCGGGCGGCCACGCGCAGCGTGCCGGCGGCTTTTCGGCGCACGATCACGCCCTCCTCGCCGCCGGATCCCAGCTGGCCGGCCTCGAAGCACAGGCAAGCGTCGTAGGAGAGGAACCGGGACACGTGGACAAACTCCTGTGTGCGCCACTCCTCGTCGGTGACGAGCAGGATCGCGATCTCCCCGAAGAGCTCCGGATCCCGCGCGAGCTCACGGGCGACGCCAAGCGCGATCACCACCCCGCCTTTCATGTCCGCGGTGCCCGGGCCACGCAACCGGTCTCCGTCTCGGCGCAGCGGAACGTGAGCTCGGTGTCCGATCACCGTGTCGATATGACCCAGCAGCATCAGCCGGCGCGCGCCGGCTCCCGGGATCGTCGCGAGCAGGTCCTCGGCGCTGCCCGCCGTCGAGCTCGAGATCCGCTCCACCCGGGCCTCGGTAGGAAGCAACGCGCAGCAGACGGCGATCGCCTCCTCGGCTCCCGCGAGGTCCCCCGAAGGAGAAGAGACGGCGACTAGCGCCTCGAGCTCTCGCTCGGCGCGCGTCGCGATCGCCACCGCGGCGGAGCCGAGGACCGGATCGATGCTCGACGGCGGTGGGTTCACCTGGCGGCTAGAACCGCTGCCGCAGGACCGGCCGCCGCGCCGCGCCGGCTTCGTCGAGCCGCCGCACAGGTGTGGTGTGGGGAGCGCCCCGCGCGATCTCGGGATCTTCGCGCGCCTCCCGCAGGATCGCCGCGACACGCTCCGCGAACCGGTCCAGCGTCTCCTTGGTCTCGGTCTCGGTCGGCTCGATCAGCAGCGCCTCGTCGACGATCAGCGGGAAGTACACGGTCGGCGGGTGCACGCCGAAATCGAGCAGACGCTTCGCCAGGTCCAGCGTGCGGATCTTGAGCTCGCGCTTCATCGGAGCACCGGACAGTACGAACTCGTGCATGCACAGCCGGTCGTAGGCGGCCGGCAGATACTCGAGCACTCCTTCCTGGCGGAGCTTGGCGAGCAGGTAGTTGGCGTTCAGCACGGCGATCTCGGAGACCTCGCGCAGCCCGGGAGCGCCCAGCGAGCGGATGTACGCGTATGAGCGCACGAACACGCCGTAGTTGCCCTGAAAGCCTCGCAGCCGACCGATCGACTTGGGGCGGTCGTAGTCGAGGTCATAGACCGCGTCGGCCTCATCCGAGCCGCCGCCGCGCCGAACCACCTGTGGCCGCGGGAGGTACGGCTCGATCCGCTCGGACACGGCGATCGGTCCGGCGCCCGGCCCCCCGCCCCCGTGAGGCTGGGTGAAGGTCTTGTGCAGGTTGAAGTGCACGATGTCGAACCCCATGTCGCCCGGCCGGGAGATGCCCATGATCGCGTTGAGGTTCGCGCCGTCGTAGTACAGGGTTGCGCCGACGCCGTGGACGATTCGCTCGATCTCCTCGATCCCGGTCTCGAACAGCCCAACGGTCGAGGGGTTGGTGAGCATCAGGCATGCCACGTCGTCGCTGGCCTTGGCGCGTAGATCGTCGAGGTCGACGTTCCCCTGAGTGTCGGTCCCGACGGCCACGACGTGGTATCCGCCCATCGTCACAGTCGCCGGGTTTGTCCCGTGCGCGGTGTCCGGAATGAGCACCTTGGAGCGATGCTCGCCCCGGTCCTCGTGAAACGCGCGGGTGAGGAGCACCCCCGCGAGCTCGCCGTGGGCGCCCGCCGAAGGGTGAAGCGACACGTGCGGAAGGCCTGCGAGCTCACCGAGTGCCTGCTGGAGGCGCCACATCAGCTCGAGTGCTCCCTGGGCCCGCGCGGGGTCCTGGAGCGGGTGCAGGTGCGCATGTCCTGGAAGCGCTGCGATCCGTTCGTGGAGCTTGGGGTTGTGCTTCATCGTGCACGAGCCGAGGGGGTAGAAGCCGGTGTCGAGATCGAAGTTGCGCTTCGAGATCCGGGTGAAGTGGCGAACGATCTCGGGCTCCGCCACCTCGGGCAGGCGCGGCGGCTCCGCGCGCCGAAGCGCGGGCGCCAGCAGCTCGTCGAGCGGCCGCTCCGGGACATCCAGCGACGGCGCCACGAAGGCACGTCGCCCGGCCCTCGAGCGCTCGAAGATCGTCAGCTCGTCATCCGCTTCGCGAATCACTGCGCCACCTGTTCGAGCTCGCGCGCGCCCGCCTGGACGGCGGCCTCGAGCACCTCGGCGAGCCGGTCGATGTCCGCTCGCGTCCGCTTCTCGGTGAGCGCCACCAGCAGACCGTCAGGGTGCTCCGGGTAATCGCGCTCGAGCGGATAGCCCGGGTTCACGCCGCGCTCCCGGCACGCCGCGACCGCCTCCTGCACCGGGACGGGTAGCGTGAGCGCGAACTCGCGAACCACGGGCTGCTCGTGCAAGAGCTCGACGCCCTCGATCGCGCACAGGCGGTCCCGCGCGTACGCAGTCCGCTGCACGATCAGCTCCACCAGCTCCACGATCCCCCGCCGCCCGAGCCAACTCAGATGGATCAGACCCGCAAGCGCGTTCAGCGCCTGGGCGGTGGTGATGTTGGACGTCGCCTTCTCGCGGCGAATGTGCTGCTCGCGGGTCTGAAGTGTGAGCACGAATCCGCGCCGGCCGTCGAGGTCGCGGGTCTCGCCCGCGATCCGTCCGGGAACCCGCCGGATCAGCTCCTCGGTGGTGGTGAAGAACCCGAACGACGGCCCGCCATAGTCGAGTCGGTTGCCGAGTGGCTGGCCCTCGCCGACGGCAATGTCGACCCCGCACTCCCCGGGCGTCTTGAGTAACGCCAACGGCAGGGGATCACACGCGCAGATGCTGATCGCGCCCGCCTCGGCGGCGGCGGCCGCCGTCGCTTCGAGGTCCTCCACCGCGCCGAGGAAGTTCGGCTGCTGGACGATCACCGCGCTGACCTCGTCGTCGAGCCCTGGGAGGTCGGTGAGACCGTCCTTCAGCGGGGCCTCCTGCACGTCCATCCCCCACGCATGCGCGAGCGTCCGCAGCGCCTCCCGCGAATGAGGATGCACGCCGCGGGAGACCACGAACCGGCGGCGCCCGCGAGCAAGCTTCGCGACGTAGCCCGCCGCAACTACGGCGCTCGGCCCTTCGTACACGGATGCGTTGGACACGGGCAGCCCGGTGAGCTCGGAGATCGCGGTCTGGTATTCGAACATCGCCTGCAGGACGCCCTGCGAGATCTCGGGCTGGTATGGCGTGTACGGAGTCAGGAACTCGGAGCGCAGGATGAGCGAATCGATCAGCGCCGGGATGTAGTGGTCGTACATCCCCGCTCCCAGGAACGAGATCTCGTCATCGGTGCAGACGTTGCGTGCCGCCAGCGCTCTCAGCTCTTCGAACACCTCCTGCTCGGACAGTCCAGGCCCGAGCGCAAGCGACTCGTCGAGCTTCAGCGCGGCGGGTATGTCGGCGAACAGCTCGTCGATCGACTCCACGCCGATCGTCGCCAGCATCTCCTTGCGGTCGGCGTCGGTGGCCGAGGTGTACCTGCTCACTGCAGGCTTGCCTCGTACGTCGAGGCGTCCAACAGCGACTCCGTCTCGGCGGGGTCGGACAGCTTCACCTTCACCAGCCAACCTTCCCCGTATGGGTCCTCGTTGATCTTGTCCGGGCTCTGTTCGAGCGCTTCGTTGATCGCCACGACCTCGCCGGAGAGCGGCGCGACCACGTCGGAGACCGCCTTGACCGACTCGACCTCGGTGTACGCCTCGTCCTTGGACACGCTGTCGCCGACCTTCGGCGGATCGAAGAACACCACCTCTCCAAGTGCGTCCTGCGCGTACCAGGTGATCCCGAACGTCGCCTGCTCGCCCTCAACTCGAGCCCAATCATGCTCGGGGTGGTAGAGGAGGTCCTCGGGGTAGCTTGCATCGGCCATGTTCACGATCCCTTTCGGTACAGAGGCTTGCGCTGCACGGTCGCGGGCCGCAGGCGGCCCCTCACGTCGATCTCGATTGCAGTCCCCGGCTCGGCGCGCTCGCTGGGAACGTACGCCATTCCGATCCCGCGCTCCAGGCAGGGCGAGAACGATCCGCTCGTCACCACTCCCCCGCCGACGACCGGGTTCCCCTGGCGCGCGATTCCTTGCCGGTCGATCGTGAACGGCACGAGCTTCTCGGAGACCCCGGCTCGTGCAGCTGCAACGGCCTCGGAGCCGATGAAGCCGGTCTCCTCCTTGCAGCACCAGCCGAGCCCGGCCTCGATCGGCCCGCGGTCCTCGCTCAGGTCATTGCCGTACAGGTGAAAGCACGCCTCGAGGCGCAGGGTGTCGCGCGCGCCGAGGCCGGCCGGGGTCGCGCCGGCGGCGACGATGGCATCCCACACCTGTGCTGCCGAGTCGGGGTCGAGCAGCAGCTCGACCCCGTCCTCGCCGGTGTAGCCCGTGCCGCACACGAGCATCGGACACCCGGCGATCGTCCGCTCGGCGCAACGCATGCGCGGCGGGAGCGCACCGTCGGCGAGTCGGCGTATGAGGTCGCGCGCCGCCGGTCCCTGCACCGCAAGCATCGCGTAGTCCGCGTGGCGGTCGATCACGTCGACGTCAAGGTCGCCGGCGTGCCGAACGAGCCAGGCGAGGTCCTTCTCGTGGTTGGCGGAGTTGGTGACGGTCAGGAAGCGGCATTCGGCCAGGCGATAGGTGAACAGGTCGTCGAGGACGCCACCATCGTCCCGGCACATCACGCTGTACTGGGCGCCGCCCTCCGCGATCCTGCGCACGTCGTTCGAGAGCATCCGCTGTAGGAACGCCTGGGCCTGGGGGCCGCGGGTTTCGACCTGGCCCATGTGCGAGACGTCGAAGATGCCCACGCGCCGGCGAACCGCCACGTGCTCCTCGCGGATCCCCGCGTATTGGACGGGCATCTCCCAGCCGGCGAACGGGACGAGCTTGGCACCGGCCGCCCGGTGGCGCTCGAACAACGGCGTTCGGCGGAGGCTGCTCTGCGCGGCCGTAGAAGTCACGTCGTCCAGGCTATTACAAGAGCGCCCGGGCCCTCGCGACCCCGCCGGTGCTCGCGGGGGTTCGGTCTCGAGGGGCCGGCGCGTGACGCGGTCAGTGCCGCCGGTGGTGTCGATGCTTGTGCGGGTGGCGAGGCGCTATGCGCAAATACGCAACCAACGTGGTCGCGTTTCCGGCGCGGTCGGAGACCACGACCGTCAGCTTGTATCGGCCGGGGCGCGCGTACACGTGGAATTTCCCGTGGTGGATGACGAAGTGCGAGCCGTCTCCCCAGTTGACCACGACCCGTGCGATCCCGGAGGCATCCGCCGGCGAGAGCGGCGGCGGCGCGTCGGTGTAGGCGACGAACACGTGAACGACCCGGCCGGCGCGGCGTCGCCCGGTGACCGTGCGGCTTGCCTGTGGCGCCACGGTGTCGACGAACACCGTCGCGGGCCGGGAGACCGACTGCCTTCCGCCCAGATTGATCGCCGTCACCTGCCAGCCATGAGGCCCCTGCGCGAGGGCGGTCGGCGGCGGCAGCGAGGAGCCCGTGGTCTGGGCGACCTGCGCCCCGTCGATGCTGAGCACATACTGCAACGGTCCCCACAGCTCGCTCGCGGGCTTCCAGCTGAGCAGCGGGGTGGTGCTTCGCGCGTACCGGAAGGCATTGGCGGGGGCGGGCGTCCCGGGCGGCTGGTACATCTGCGCCGCGACGATCCGAAGCGCTCCGGGACTCCCCTGCACCCAGGAGACCACGGCGTCCCCTGCCACGTCGCCAGCTCCCGCCAGCCCGGCCGCCGCGTCGGTGGGCCCCTGGGCGGGGGCGGACAGGACGAGCTCGGGCCCCAGGCCCGAGCCTTGCGGGGCGTAGCGGACACGGATCTCGGCCGCGCCGGCGCCTCCCGGGTCGTGCTGCCAGGCGATCAGGTCTGAGAACAGCCCCGCGATCGCCGGAACCGGCCCGGGCGGCGAGACATTCGGAAGGCCGTTCACCTGATTGACCGCCCCGGGCGAATCATTGGCGCCGAGTGCCATCGCGAACACGTCGCCGGACGCGGTGCGGGACGAGGTGACCCAGCCAAGGCCGTACTCGGTCACCGCCACCCGCGGCTGACCGGCGCCGTCGCTCGCCGGCGTCGCGAGGCCGTCGGCGGGGACGACGCCATCGTAGATCGAGCCGTGCAGCCGGTTCACGAGCACCCGTGATTGCGACTGGGCGCCGCACGTGAGCAGCGCGTGAAACGCAACAGCCGCGTACGAGGAATCCCCTCCCGCCGCGATCGCCGGCTCGCCGGAGGCGGTCTCGGAGCATCCTGCGGGCGGCGCGTCGGCCCGCTCGAAGATCACGCTCGGGGCAGTCCCCCACACTCGGCGGGTGTAGACATGCCCCTGCTCGCCCCAGGCGACGATCGCGACCCCGTCCCCGGCGGCTGCGACTGCGGGCCGGCCCGCTCCGGTACCTGCGTCGTCTGCCGGAGTGGCGTTGAGCGGAGCCGCTTCGAGCGCCCACGTGCCCTGGTAGTAGTACGCCGTCCTCACGTCGAAACCCGCGCCGTCGGTAGCGGTGAACGCCAGATAGGCCTTGCCGAAGTTCGTCATCTGAAGCGATGGACTGGCGGCGCCGCTGAACAGTGCGGACGGAGGACCGAGGGTTGTCGCACCGGTCGCCCGCTGCGCGACGTACAGCTGCCCGCCGTTCACGAACGCGACGATCAGTAGGCCCCCGTTGCCGGCCGCGACGACTGGCTGCGACGACGCCCCGGGCAGGGCGGAGTCGAGCTGCGCCGGCGACTGGAAGCTTCCTGCGAGGACCGAGACGAACACGTGCTCGACCCCCGCGACCTCCTTCAGGTAGACGAGACCCCCGGTCCCGTCCCTGGCAACCGACATCCCCAGCCCAGTCGGCGCGACGATGGTCGGGCTCGGGCCGTCGACGACGACCGGCGGGGCGGGTGTCGGCTGCGCGAAGGCACTGACTGGCGCCACGAGCCCCGCGGCGAGCAGCAGCACAAGACGGGCGAGCGCCCGGGAGGCCCCGCCGTTACCGCGTCCGATGTCGGCCCTGGCGCTAACGGACCTACTAAAACAGACGGCGCAGCCGGAGGTTGCGGCCGGCCACGGTAGCGGTCAGCTCCTACTGGTCCTTCAGGAACGACGGGATGTCGATCTCGTCGTCGCGAATCTCCAGCGACGAGCGCTGCCGATCGTCCATCGTCACGTCTCGGTCCCGGCGGGCACGGCGGGTGGTCTCCCGCGCCGAGCTCGGCCTGGCGTGGCCGTGGTCGAACCCCGTCGCGATCACCGTCACTCGCACGTCCTCGCCGAGCGCGTCGTCGATCACCGCGCCGAAGATCAGATTCGAGTTCGAGTCCGCGGCGCTCTGGACGATCTCGGCCGCCTCGTTGACCTCGAACAGGCCGAGGTCGTGGCCGCCGGTGATGTTGAGCAGGATGCCGGTGGCGCCCTCCACCGATTCCTCGAGCAGCGGCGAGGAGATTGCCACCTTCGCGGCCTCGACGGCTCGGTTCTCGCCGCTCGCGTTTCCGATGCCCATCAGCGCTGTTCCGGCGTCGCGCATTATCGTCCTGACGTCCGCGAAATCGAGGTTGATCAGCCCAGGAATCGTGATCAGGTCCGTGATCCCCTGGACTCCCTGGCGAAGGACGTTGTCGGCCTCGCGGAATGCGTCGAGGATCGTGGTGCGGCGCTCGACGATCGCGAGCAGCTTCTCGTTCGGGATCACGATCAACGTGTCGACGTGCTCCCGCAGGCGCTCGATTCCCTCCTGGGCCTGGCGCGCGCGCTGCGTCCCTTCGAACGCGAATGGCCGCGTGACACAGCCCACCGTGAGGGCGCCGATCTCGTTCTTGGCGATGTCGGCGATCACCGGCGCGGCGCCGGTCCCGGTCCCTCCTCCTTCGCCGGCAGTGACAAACACCATGTCGGCGCCCTTCAGGGCCTCCTTGATGTCGTCCCTTGATTCCGCAGCGGCGCCCTGGCCGACCTCTGGGTTGGCGCCGGCGCCCAGCCCCTTGGTGAGCTCGTGGCCGATGTTGAGCTTGATGTCGGCGTCGCACATCGCCAACGCCTGCGCGTCGGTGTTGCAGGCGATGAACTCGACGCCTCTAAGCCCGGCGTCGATCATCCGGCTGACGGCGTTGTTGCCGCCGCCTCCCACGCCGACGACCTTGATCACCGCGAGGTAACTGGCGCTTTCCATGGTTTCTATCCGACCCTAGAGTTAGGCTTGAATGTTTGCGCGAATCTTCGCACCGTGCGCAGTTTCGCACGTTATGCGCTGGAGATGGCGGAAGTCAACAACGTGCCGCATTCGCAAGGCACGTTGCAGATCGCGGAACTCTCGATCGGTGTCTTAGAGTTGGCGTTTCGCGAATGTCACCCTCCAGTTGAGCTTGAGGGTGCCGCGAGCAGGACCGGCGCGCTCGCCTGGTCGACGCCGACACCGGCCGCCGGCCGTTTTGGGTCGGTGACGTCGATGTACGCCGCTCCGGCCGAGCCGGGCGCCGCCAGCACCGTCAGCGCCGCGGTCCATTTCGCGGACAGCTCGGTCGCCGGGCCGAAGTAGATCTTCGGGCCGGCGCGCAGCTCGGCGAGCAGGCCATGCGTGGCGTCCTCCGTAACCTGCCTGATCTTCCCGAGGAACCTGTACGGGGCGGCGGCCAGAGCCGCCACCGCGGCCCTCGCGCCGGAGTCGGTGAGCTGCCCCCCACCGGGAGGGACGCGCAGCGGGATCACCGGAAACCAGGGCTTGACGGGGACGTCGGCGAGCAACGTCCCATCGGCGGCCACGGTGATCTCGCGCCCGGCGGCCAGCACCGCACCGACCGGCAGCTGCTCGATCACCTGGATGCGCATGCCGTGCGGAAACTGGGTGCTCACCAGCACGTTCTTGACGACTGGATAGGGAGCGACCGCCATCAGCAGGTCGCTTCGCTTGACGTCGAGCGTCGTCATCGTGCGAGCGGCGGCGATCAAGGCTCGCCGGATCTGGCCGGCGTCGGGGCCGCTCTGACCGGTGACAGTGATCTTCTGGATCGCCACCAGCGAGGAGTCACGGAGCCACACCCAGCCCGCGCCCGCGAGCGCGGCGAGTGAGCCGAGCACGACCGCCGCGAGGACCAAGCGCTGACGCGTGCTGCGGCGGCGCCCTGCGGATGTCGAACGCCGGGCGCCCGGCCGGGGGCGACGGCGCACACGCGCCAACGCGCGCAGGAGCGGCGCGAGACGAGATCGCCCGCCAGACCAGCCGTACGCGCTCACGCCGACCGCCTCCAGTCGCGCGGGAGCTCGACCGGCCCGAGCACCTGTACCTCGGGCTCGAGCGCGATCCCGAAGCGCTCCTGCACCCGGCGGCTCCCTTCGATCATCAGTGAGACGACGTCGGCGGTGGTCGCGTCGCCGTGGTTCTCGATGAAGTTCGCGTGCTTGGCGGAGAAGCTCGCGCCGCCGACCCGCAGGCCCCGGCAGCCCGCCTGCTCGAGCAGCTGCCCCGCGGTGCGCCCTTGCGCTCGGGGGTCGTCCGGGTTCTTGAAGGTCGAGCCGAACGTCTTGATGCCCGACGGCTGGGCTGCCCTGCGACGCGCGCGCATCTCGCCGAGCGTGCGCTTGACGCTCTCGCTGCTGGCCTCGCTGAGCGCGAACGAGCCCCTCGCGACGACCTCTCCGGCGCCGAGGCTCGACCGGCGATACCCGAAGCCGAGCTCGCGCGGAGATCTGCGCTCGGTGCCCGCCGCGCCGACGACGTCCACCCACTCGAGCACCCGCGCCAGCTCGCCCCCGTAGGCGTTCGCGTTCATGCGGACCGCGCCGCCGACCGTCCCTGGGATGTTGACTCCGAACTCGATGCCGGCCAGCCCGGCCTGCGCCGCCCGGGAGGCCACTGCCGGCAGGCGAGCGCCACCGCCGCAGAGGATCCGCGTGCCGTCCACCTCGATCTTGGTCAGGTCGTCGTCGAGCTTCACGGTCAGTCCGCGGACGCCGGCATCCGCCACAAGCAGGTTCGACCCCGAGCCGACGACCCCTACCTCGATCGCCTCCGATGCGGCCCAGGCCAGCAGACGTTCGAGCTCCCCCAAAGATCCGGGGCGCGCGAACAGCTCCGCGGGCCCCCCAGTGCGGATCGTGGTTAGGCGCGCGAGCGGGAAGCCGCGCTGCACGCCTGGCGGCAGGTCAGCCATGCGGTCAGCGTAGAAGGCGCTCCGGGCGACACTAGGCCTCGGAGACGAGCGAGGCGCCGAGCGAGTCGATGTCGCCGGCGCCCATCAGTAGGCAGACGTCACCGGCTCGCAGCGTGCCCGACAGGAACCGCTGCGCGTCCTCGAATCGTGGGAGCCACGCCACCTGACGCCCGCCGGCGGCCTCAGCCGCGGCGGCCGCCACCAGCAGCCCCTCCACGCCCGGGAAATCCTGCGCGCGCTCTCGCGCCGGATACACGGACAGGACGGCGCCGACGTCGGCCGCCGCGAGCGCCCGGCCGAGCGGCACCGCCAGCGCGCTCGTGCGGGAAAACAGATGAGGCTGGAACACGGCAACCACACGCGCCGGCCGCAAGCTCCTCGCCGCGGCGATCGCGGCCTCGATCTCGGTCGGATGGTGCGCGTAGTCGTCGTACACCTGGGCGCCCGAC
>CATPBV010000293.1 GCA_955652345.1 uncultured Solirubrobacteraceae bacterium
ACCTGGTCTACACCGGCCTGGGGGCGATCAACTGGCTGCCGGATATCGAGCGCTGGGCGGGGACGATGGCGCAGCTGGTGGCACCCGGCGGGCGGTTCTACCTGGCGGAGTTCCATCCATTCACGAAGGTGTTCGCCGACGACGAGCTGACGCTTGCCCTGTCGTACTTCGAGCGGGGGGCCCTGGAGTACGACGAGCCCGGCACGTATGCCGACGTCGACGCCCAGACGACGCAGAACCGCTCGGTCGAGTGGGAGCACACGCTCGGCGATGTGGTGTCCGCGATCGCCGGGGCCGGGCTGCCGATCGAGCTCCTGCACGAGCACGACTACACGCTGTTTCCACGGTGGCCGTGTCTAGAGAGGAAATCGGATGGGACCTATCGGCTCCCGGCCGACACGCCGTCGCTCCCGCTGATGTATTCGCTGAGGGCCCGCCGCCCTCCTGACACGGGCGTCTAGGGCAAGCCGGGCGCCCTGACGCGGGCACTCGATCGGCTACGGTTCCCCGCCGTGCCGGTCGAGATCAAGCCCGTCCGCGGCTTCGGGGAGCTGCGCAGGTTCGTCGCGCTTCCGTTCAGGTTGCACGCCGGAACCCCGTGGACCCCGCCGCTGAGGCTCGAGCGCTACATGTTCCTCAACCGGAAGCTAAATGCGTACTTCAAGCACGGCGAGGCGGAGTACTTCCTAGCCGCGCGCGACGGACGCGTGGTCGGACGCGTCACCGCTCAGATCGACCACGCGTTCAACAAGTTTCACGCGACCCGCTGGGGGATGTTCGGGTTTCTGGTGTTCGAGGACGATCCGGAGGTGCTGCCGGCGTTGCTCGATGCCGCGGAGGGCTGGCTGCGCGCGCGTGGCTGCGAGCGGATGGTGGGGCCGATGGAGTTCCGGATGAACGATGAGAGCGGCGTGCTGATCGAGGGGTTCGAGCACGAGCCGCTGATCGTTCAACCGTGGCATCCGCCGTACTACCAGCGGCGCTGCGAGGAGGCCGGGCTGAGCAAGGCGATGGACCTGCTCAGCTGGGACCTCTCGATCAACGACCGGGAACGGATGCACCCGGTCCTTCCGAAGACGGCGGAGCGAGCGCACAGCAAGTACAGGGTGACGATCCGGCCGATGTCGCGCCGTCACCTGCGCCGCGAGCTCGACGAGTTCGCCAAGGTCTACAACGCCGCCTGGTCCGACAACTGGGGGTTTGCGCCGTACTCGAAGGAGGACCTCGACGAGCTCGCGGCGACGCTCCAGCTGGTCTACGACCGCGACTGGTTCATGATCGCCGAGATCGGGGACCAAACCGTCGGGATGGCGATCACGATCCCCGACATCAACCAGGTCCTGCGCAAGATGAACGGCCGGCTGCTTCCGCTCGGCTGGTGGTACTACCTGCGCAAGCGCCGGTTCATGGACCGAGTGCGGGTCGGGTTCCTCGGTGTGCTCCCCGAGTATCAGCACACCGGCGTCGCGGCGGCGCTGTACCTGGCGCACTTCGACGCCGCCAAGGTCAGCCGCTGCAAGAAGGGCGAGGCGAGCTGGATCCTCGAGACCAACCACGCGATGAACCGCGGGCTCGAGGCGATGGGAGGGCGCGTCATCAAGCGCTGGCGCGTTTACGAGCGGTTGCTCGACGGGGCGGCTGCTCAGGCCAGCTGAAGCTCAGGCGCAGATTCTCGCCCTCGGGCTGCGCCGTTATCTCGAGCCGCTGTCCACCGGCGCGCTCGAGCTCGACCCAGTCAGACACCAGCCGCTCGAGCTGACCCAGCGCTCGCTCGTCGCCCCAGCCCTCGAGGCGCCAGCGCGCCCGCCGCGCCCTGGCCGACGCCAGCTCCCAGACGCTGCGCACGGTGACGGCGGCGATGCCTGGTGCGCGCGCATCGATCAGCCCGACCCCGTGGCGAGAACCATCGCGAATCCAGATTCGCTTGCGATCGGGGATCTGCACCATCAGATAGATGAGGACCGCCGGCGTGTGACCGCTCACCAGCCGTGTGCTCCCCTGCGCCCGCGGCCCGCGCGGCTGACCTGCCATTGCGGCCAGGACTCCGCGAGCCGCCCCTTCCGAAAGCTGCTCGAGTCCGGATCCGGTGAGCTGAACGAGCAGCTTGTGGTCGCCACGTGAGGAGAGCGTTGCGGTGAGGCTCGCCTTCGGCGCCTGCGACCCGCCGTCGCCGCCGTGCAGCGGCATGAAGCCGCCCCAAGTGCTCTCGACCGCGTGCAGCGTCTCGCCGCGGCGGACGAACGCCGGGATCAGCTGGATCGCGTCCGCATCGGGATCCAGGCGCACCGGAACGACCAGCCGACCGCCGTCCGCCAGCTGCTCGAGCCAGGCGCGGGGGATCTCCTGCGCGCTCGCGGTCACCATGATCCGGTCATACGGAGCACCCTCCTCGAGCCCCTGCCGCCCGTCGCCGACAGCGACCTCCACCGGCGCGCCCTCGGCGCGCAGCGCCCGCCGTGCGCGCTCGGCGATCTCGGGATCGACGTCGACAGTTACGACCTTGCCCGACGGACCCACGAGCCGCGAGAGCAGCGCGGCGTTGTAGCCGGTGCCCGCGCCGATCTCGAGCACACGCTGTCCGAGAGCGGGCTCGAGCAGCTCGAGCATCTGCGCCATCATCGCCGGCTGCGATGAGGAGCTCAGCGGCATCCCCTGCGCGTCCTTCTTGGTGACGTACGCCTCGTCGCGGTAGACGGCTTCGAGGTCGCGCTCTGCGACAACCTCCGGGATGAACAGCTCCCGGTGCACCTCCGCGAACGCGGTGGCGACCCCGATCGTCCGGATCGAGCCACCCGCGCGCAGCTGTTCCACGAGCCGCGCACGGAGGTCCTCTCCGGCAGCCTCCTGGTCGTAGATGCTCTCAGCCATGTGGGTCGATCAATACGCCGGGGTTGAGCGCGCCGGTGGGGTCGACGGCGGCCTTCGCGCCACGCAGCGCCAGAGCGAACGGCTCCGGCCGCTGGCGGTCATACCACGGTCGATGGTCGCGCCCGACCGCATGATGATGCGTGATCGTGCCGCCACCCGCGATCACGGCGTCCGACGCCGCGCGCTTGATCGCCGCCCATTGCTCGAGCTCGGCGCCGCGCCGAACGGGCGCGAGGATCGTGTAGTAGGGCGCCGGGCCGTCCGGATAGACGTGCGTGAAGCGGCAGGTGACCGAACCGGCGCCGCACACCTCGCGCACCGCGGCGGCCGCGCGCGCCGAGACGTCAGCATGGAACGACTCGAACCGCTCCCACGTGATCGCCGTCTCGAACGTCTCTGACAGGACGCCCATCGCCACGAACGTGTCGCGCAGGTACGGCGCGCGCAGAAACGCCTCGCGCCAGCTCTCCACAGCTCGATCGCCACCGCCTTCGCGGCGCTCCCACGAACCGCCGTGATCACCGCAGCAGTCGAGCGCCAACGACATCCACGCATCGACCTGATGGTGCGCTGACTCAAACCCGAGCACGAGCAGTGCTTGCGTGCCGTCCCCCGCACCCGTGACCTTCACCTCGGCGGCGTCGATCAGCCGGCAGTTAGAGGGGTGCAGTCCGGATTGCGAGAGCTCGCGGACGGCCGCCGCGCCCTCGGCGAAGCTCGCGAACCTGACTGGCACGCTCGCCCGGTGCACGGGCCGCTCGCGCACCCGCACCCAGGCCTCGGTGATCACTCCCAGCGTCCCCTCGGAGCCGATCAGCATGCGGTCGGGAGAGATGCCGGCGCCCGAACCGGGGAGCCGACGCGACTCCCACACGCCCGCCGGCGTCAGGGCGCGGATCGACTCGACCAGGTCGTCGATGTGGGTGTAGAGCGTCGCGAAGTGCCCTCCGGCGCGCGTCGCGATCCATCCGCCGAGCGTCGAGAGCTCGAACGACTGCGGGAAGTGGCGCAGGGTGAGGCCGGTCTTGGCCAGCTGCTCCTCGAGCCGCGGCCCTGAAGCCCCCGCCTGGATCCGCGCCGCAAGTGAGACGCGATCGACCTCGAGCACTCGGTCGAGGGCAGTCAGGTCGATGGTGACGACGCCTGCGAGCCCAGCTCCGACCGCCGCCTCGACGCCGCCGACGACGCTGGTCCAGCCACCCAACGGGATCACCGCGGCCACCTCGTCGACCGCCCACTCGAGCACCGCCTCCACCTCCTGCTCGCTGCGCGGTCGCGCGACCACGTCGGGCGGATGCCCGAATTCGCCCCGGAAGCCCCGCAGCAGGTCGCGGTACGAGCGCCCGTAGCAGTGAAGCGCGCGCTCGTAGGCATCGCTCGAACAGTGTGCGGCCAGGCGCTCCGGCGGGCGGAGCCGAGGAGCAGGCATCTCCACTTCGGATAGCGGCACGGGCTCCTCAGGCTCGGGAGACCCGAACCCGAGGTGGCCCGCGAGGAACGCGGCGGTCGAGCGCAGCTCCTCGCGCGAGGGCCGCTCGTCCTCGTATCCCCAGCCCCAGTGGCTGCGCCGGCGCGGCATCGAGGCCCGAGCCTATCCCGATAACTTGTGGCTCGTGGCGAGAACGCCAGGCATCCTTGCGCGCGGCCCGTGGCAGCCCGACCAGCTCGATGTGTGCTGGCGGGCGGAGCCGTTCTTGCCCGGGCAGAGCGTCACGGACGCGGCCGACGTCGCGCTCGACGAGCTTCGCGCGCGCGGGTCACCCAGCCACGATGGCCTTGCGGCGCGGCTCGCCAGCTTCGAGGTCGACGCCGACAAGCTGAAGCTCGAGCTCCAGCCGGCGCGTTGGGCGCTGCGGCTGGTACCGAGCGACGCGGCGCGTAGCCTGTCGGTCCTGTGCGTTGTGCGGGACGCCGAGGGGCGCTGGCTCGCCGGGCGGCGGGCGCAGTGGCTCGCGTCGTGGGCCGGACGGTGGGCGCTCGGCGCCGGCGGCTCGGTCGAGGTCGACGAGCACCCAGCGCAGACGATGGCTCGCGAGCTCCAGGAGGAATGGTCCGTCGATCCCACTAGCCTCAGCATCGAGGCGCTCGTGCTGCTCCCGAGCGAGCTCGCGCTGATGGTCGGCCAGGCCTGGCTCCCGCCCGGAGCCGTCGCCCGCCCCGACCATGAGCACGACGACTACGCATGGTGGCCGGCCCAGATCGACGACTGGCCACGTGAGGCCGACGAGCCTCTTCGCCGCGTGGCCGCGCTTTTCTCCGGGCAATGAGCGCGATCACTTTCAGGCGGCTCGAGGCCGCCTCGTTCACCCACTCGGCGATCTATCTCTCGCTGCTGGCGTGCGCGTTCGTGCTGAGCAATCCAGAGCCGGAGACGTTCATCCTGGGGATGGCGCACGGGCTGATCTGGATCGCGATGTCGCTTGTGTGCATCGCGGCAGCGCGGGCGCGGGTCATCCCTTACTGGCTGGCCGTGACGGTCGTGGTTCTTGGGGGCCTCGGCCCGTTCGCGGGTTCGATCGGATTCGTCGTTGCAGACCGCCGTCGTCACGTGGCAGAAGCCTGATCACGCGTTACAGTAGATCCAGTAGAGATGAACACAGACACCGTTCAGGTCGTGATGCCCCCGATGGGCGATTCGGTGACCGAAGGCACGGTGCTCGAGTGGCGCAAGGGCGAGGGCGACAGCGTCGAGGCCGACGAAGCGATCGTCGAGATCTCGACCGACAAGGTCGACGCCGAGGTGCCGGCGCCGGCCGCGGGCCGGATCGTCAAGATCCACGCCGCGGCGGGAGACACGGTCGCGGTCGGCACCCTGCTCGCTGAGATCTCGCCCAACGGGGGGGATTCGGATGGCGCCGGCAACGGTTCCGATCGGAGCGCCGTCAGCTCGGCCGCCGTCTCGCAGCTCCCCGTCTCCGCCGAGTCGCCGCCGGCGAGTCCCCAGGAAGCGCTCGCCGGTGCCGTGGTCGAGGCCGAAGGCGCCGCGCCGCGGTCCGCGGCCGCCGGCGAGACGATCGACATCGTCACACCGACGGGCGGCGAGTCCGTCACCGAAGGCACGATCCTCGAGTGGACCGTGAAGGTCGGCGACTCCGTCAAGGACGGCCAGACGATCGTCGAGATCTCGACCGACAAGGTCGACATGGAGCTTCCCGCGCCGGCCTCCGGGACGCTCACCGAGATCCTTGCGGGCGACGGGGAGACCGTCTCGGTCGGCCAGGTGATCGGCCGGATGACATCGGCCCCGGCGACGGTTCCTTCTGATGGCGCCCCGGAAGGCGGCGCGGCAGGTGGGGCGACGTCTACCGAGGCGGCGGCGCCGATCGGCGATGGCGGCAACGCCTCCCCCGTGGCGAGGCGCGTCGCCGCGCGCGAAGGCGTCGACCTGTCTGCCATCCACGGCTCGGCCCGCGGCGGCCGTGTGCTGAAGGCCGATGTACTTGCGGCGAAGGGCAATGGCGCTGGGACTGCCGAGACGACACCAAAGCCCGATGACTCGAGCGCCGCGCAAGTTAGCGAGGCTGGAGGCCGAGCGCGCGGCAAGCTCGAGGCCGCCGTGGCGGCCCCCATAAAAACCCCACCCGGCGCGCACGAGCTCCGCGGAGGCGCCGCGGCGCTGGCCCGCTACATGGAGCAGAGCCGGTCGATCCCGACCGCGACCACGTTCCGCACCCTGCCGGTTGCGGCGCTCGAACGCCGCCGCAGCCAGCTCAAGGAGGCCGGCCACCGCATCTCCTTCACACACCTGATCGCGTATGCGATCGCGCGCGTCACCACCGAAGAGATGCCGGTGATGGCGCACCACTACGCCGAGCTCGACGGCAAGCCCAACCGGATCGACGACGGCGCCTGCAACCTCGGGCTCGCCGTCGACGTCGAGAAGAAGGACGGTACGCGGACGCTGATGGTGCCCGTGATCCGCGACGCCGGCCGGATGCGCTTCGACGAATTCCTCGCCGCCTACAACGCGCTCGTCGACAAGGCGCGCACCGGCTCGCTGACCCCCGACGATCTCAGCGGTGCGAACTTGACGCTGACCAACCCTGGCGGGCTCGGGACGGTCGCCTCGGTCCCGCGGCTGATGGCCGGACAGGGCACGATCGTCGCCACCGGGTCAATCGGATTCCCGGTGGGACTCAAGCGTGTGGACGGCGCCGAGAAGGTCATGACGATGACCTCGACCTACGACCACCGGATCATTCAAGGGGCCGAGTCGGGCCGCTTCCTCGCGCGGATCGAGGCGTACCTGAACGGCGAGGACGGCTTCTACGAGCACGTCTTCGGTGATCTCGCGGTCGAGCTCGCGCCAATACCGACCGCGCCCGTCGCGGCACCGACGGTCGTCGCTCCGGTCGCCCCGCCCGACGAGGAGCTGCTCCAAGCCGTCCAGGCCTCGACCTCACTGGTGAAGGCACACCGGACGCATGGTCACCTTGCGGCGAAGCTCGATCCGCTCGGTCGCGAGCCCGAGGGCGACCCGGCGCTCGATCCCGCCTCGCTCGGTCTGACCCCCGAGCTGATGGCGAGGATCCCGGCACGGATCCTGCGGATGTACTGCAAGGGTCAGACGCTCGAGGACGCGCTGCCGAACCTTCACGACACCTACACAGGCCCGATCGCGTATGAGATCGAGCACATCGCCTCGCACCGCCAGCGGCTGTGGCTCAGGGAGGCGATCGAGTCGTGGAGGTTCCGCCCGCCGCTCACCGATGCGGAGAAGAAGAACCTGCTCAAGCGGCTGACCGAGGTCGACGCGCTCGAGCGCTTCATGCACAAGGCCTACCTGGGGCAGAAGCAGTTCTCGATCGAGGGCCTCGACATGACGGTGCCGATGCTTGACGAGCTGATCCAGCTGGGCGCCACCCGCGGCGCGCGGGAGATCGTGATCGGGATGGCGCACCGCGGGCGCCTGAACGTGCTCGCGCACAACCTGGGACGGCCCTACGGGACGATCTTTGCCGAGTTCGAGGGCTCCTCGACGCTCGAGCCGATCACCACGATCCCGCAAGGCGGGACTGGCGACGTCAAGTACCACCACGGCGCTTCGGGCTCTTATCAGCTGCCGGGCGGCGAGTCCGTGATCGTGCGGCTCGAGTCGAATCCCAGCCACCTCGAGTTCGTGGCGCCGGTCGCGTCGGGGGCGACGCGCGCCGCTCAGACCACCCGTCAGGGGCCGCACGCACATCGCGACACGAACGCCGCGATCCCGCTGATCCTGCACGGCGACGCCGCGCTCCCAGGGCAGGGCGTGGTCGCCGAGACGCTCAATCTCCAGGCGCTCGACGGCTATACGGTCGGCGGCACGATCCACCTGATCCAGAACAACCAGGTGGGGTTCACGACGGACTCCGACGACGCCCGCTCGACGCGGTGGGCCTCCGACCTGGCCAAGGGCTTCGACGTTCCGATCATCCACGTCAACGCCGACGACGTAGCTGCGTGCGTCGCGGCCGTCCGGCTCGCGTTCGCGTTCCGGCAGGAGTTCGGGCACGACGTGCTGATCGATCTCATCGGCTACCGGCGCTTCGGCCACAACGAGGCGGACGAGCCCGCCTACACCCAGCCCGAGATGTACCAGGTGATCCGCAAGCATCCGCCGGTGCGCGAGCTGTACGCGAAGCAGCTGATCGAGGAGGGGGTGATCAGCGAGCAGGAATCGACCGAGATGACCGACGAGGTCTGGAGCGAGCTGACCGACGAGCACCAGCGGCTCAAGGAGCGGATCGCCACAGCCCAGGAGGTCGACCACGCGACCGGCGAGTACCAGCTCGACCGCACCCCGTCGCCCGAGGTGAAGACCGCCGTCTCGGCGGAGCGCCTGAAGGTGCTCAACGAAGAGCTGCTGTCGGTTCCCGAGGGATTCACGGTCCATCCCAAGCTCGTCAGGCAGCTCGAGCAGCGCCGCGACGCGCTCGGGCCCGGCGGCGGGATCGTGTGGGCGCACGCCGAGGCGCTCGCGTTCGCGTCGCTGCTGACCGAGGGGATTCCGATCAGGCTGACCGGGCAGGACACCGAGCGCGGCACCTTCAGCCAGCGGCAGCTCGTGCTCCATGACCCGAACACGGGGCAGGAGCATTGCCCGATCGCGCAGCTGCCGGGAGCGCTCGCGCCGATGGAGCTTCACAACTCGCCGCTGTCGGAGGTCGCCTGTCTGGGGTTCGAGTACGGCTACTCCCAGGAAGGCCCGGAGACGCTCGTCATCTGGGAGGCGCAGTTCGGCGACTTCGTCAACGCCGCGCAGGTGATCATCGACCAGTTCATCGTCTCGGGGCTGGCCAAGTGGGGTCAGACGTCCCGGCTGACGCTGCTGCTGCCGCACGGCTACGAGGGCTCGGGCCCGGAGCACTCCTCCGCGCGGCTCGAGCGCTTCCTGCAGCTCGCCGCCGAGGGCAACATCCGGGTCGCCGACTGCACGACCCCGGCCCAGTATTTCCACCTGCTGCGTCGCCAGGCGCGGATCGCCAAGCAGCGACCGCTGGTGATCATGACCCCGAAGAGCCTGCTCCGCCTCACCCAGGCGACAAGCCACATCGACGAGCTGTCGAGTGGCCGCTTCCAGCCGGTGCTCGGGCATGACGGCGCCGATCCCGAGCGGGTTACGAGGCTGATCCTCTGCAGCGGCAAGATCTACTACGACCTGATCGGCCGGGTGGGCGGCCAGGTCCGGCCCGAGATCGCGATCGGCCGGGTCGAGCTCCTGTATCCGTTCCCGCAAGCCGAGATCCTGGCGCTGGTCGCCTCCTATCCGCGCCTCCGGGAGGTCGCGTGGGTCCAGGAGGAGCCACGAAACATGGGCGCGCGGGCGTACATGTCGCCCCGGTTGATGCAGATCCTCCCGGAGAAGCTGCGCATCGGGTACATCGGCCGGCCCGAGCGAGCGGCGTCCGGCGAGGGGTACCCGGTCGCGCACGCGCGCGAGCAGGAGCGGATCGTCGCGACTGCGCTCGATGTCGATCGGCCGGTCTCGCTGTACCCGCGCAAGGCTCCGGGCGAGCGGTAGCGCGGCGCATACGCGCGATCCGGCTGCTTCTGCCAACCTTTTGCTATCCGCTTTCGCAGAGACGGCTCTCGAAGGGACAACTCGCGACGCCACCTGACGCCGAGCTTCGGCGTGCACGATATGGCGATCGACCTCGGCACCGCGAACACGCTCGTGTACGTGGGGGGTCGGGGGATCGTCGTGTCCGAGCCCTCAGTGGTGGCCTCGGACCTGGACACGGGCCTCGTCCACGCGGTCGGCGCCGAGGCCGAGCGAATGATCGGACGGACCCCCGCGACGATCGCCGCGACGCGTCCATTGCGGCACGGAGTGATCGCCGATTTCGACGTGACCGAGGAGATGCTCCGCTACTTCATGCGCAAGGTGATCGACCGCCGAATCGCACACCCGCGGATGATCGTGTGCGCGCCGTCGGGCGTCACCGAGGTCGAGAAGCGCGCGGTCGAGGAGGCGTCGCTGGCGGCGGGCGCGCGCCGCGTCCACCTGATCGAGGAGCCGATCGCCGCCGCGATCGGTGCGGGCATCGCGATCGAGGAGCCGATCGGACGGATGGTGGTCGACGTCGGCGGTGGGACCAGCGAGATGGCGGTGATCTCTCTTGGGGGGATCGTCGTCTCGAGATCGGCGCGCGTCGGGGGCTACGAGATGGATGAGGCGATCACGCACTACTTGCGGACGGTCCACCATCTGGCGGTCGGCTCGCAGACCGCAGAGAGGATCAAGATCGGGATTGGCTCGGTGACCCGGCAGGATCCGGAGGTGACGATGGAGGTGCGGGGACGGCACCTGCTCACGGGTTTGCCGACGGCGATCGAGCTCCACAGCGAGGAGGTGCGCGCAGCCGTGGCGAGCCCGGTGAGCGAGATCCTTCAGGCGATCCGGGACACGCTCGAGGAAACGCCGCCCGAGCTCGCGAGCGACATCGCCCGCGACGGGATCCTGCTTGCGGGCGGTGGGACGATGATTAGAGGATTCGCCGAGCTCGTCTCTGGCGAGACCGGGATGCCGGTGTTCTCAGCGGAGTCGCCACTCACGTGCGTGGCAACCGGATCAGGCCGGGCGCTCGAGCACCTCGACATGCTCACCTCCGCCGGGCGCGGCCGGCGTACCCGACTCGCCGCGGACTGGCGCATGGCGTAATCTCGCGGCGATCCTTGCCGCCGCGGTCACGATCGGGCAGGCCGCAAGCAAGATCAGGAACGGGTCGACTGGCGCCCGGAAGCGCGGCGTCTCGACGTTCACCAGCGCGACGCTGAGCGCGAGCAGCAGCGGGATCGCCCATAGCCACCGCGGCGCCCGCCGGGCGGCGCGCGTGAGCGCCCCGCCGATCGCCAGCACGCAGATCACCCAGAAGGATGCGACACCGATCCCGGCTGCTCGGGTGGACAGGCCCTGTGCGCTCGCCGATGCGGTCCAGGCGAAGGAACCCTCGAGCTCGAGCATACGTAGCGAGTTGTGGAACGCGGCCGCAAGCGGCGCAAGCGGGTGGTTGCCAATGTAGTCCAGTGCCTGGTCCAGGAGGCGGTCGCCGAGCTGCGGCTCGGTCAGCTGGCCCGACTCCCGGATCAGCGGGCGCTCGCCGGGGATGCCGTAGTAGATCCGCCATTTGTAGGGGACGACGCGGTTTGCGGCCGAGGCGGCGTTGTAGGTGCCCACGAGCGTGATCCCGGTCTCGTCCGAGACGGCGATGAACCTGTGCAACACCACTGCGTTGCGGATCGTCCAGGGGGCGATCGTCAGCGCCGCGGCGGCGACGAGCAGGGCCGGCCCGTACAGCACGCGCCATCTTCGCCCCGTCCTCGGGTCGGTCTCGGCGTGGCCCCCGCGTCCGGCCCCGGCAGCGGCGAACGCGAGCGGTAGCACGGTCAGTAGCCCGTTCACATGCGAGAGGGTCGCCAGGCCCGCGAGCACGCCCGCGGCGGCCGTCCACACGTACGGGTGCCTCGAGGTCCGGATCCGGAGCGCTGCCGCGACGGCGGCGAGAACCAGCGCCGTCAGCAGGTTCTCCGCGACGAGGATCCCCGAGAGCTCGATCAGAACGGGATACAGGGCTGCAAGCGCGAGCGCGACGAGCGCGATCGCCGTCCCGAACGCCTCCCACGCAACCACGCCGACCAGCGCGACGGTGACGGTCCCGAGCAACGCCTGTGAGATCCGCGCGCCGTGCAAAGGCGGCCCCTTCTTCTCGGTATGGCCGTCGATCAGGTCGACCGCGGCAAGGAAGTACGGAAACCCAGGGGCGAAGTAGGCGGTCGGTCCCCTGCTTCCACCGGCACCCGACCCGGGCCAGTAACGGTTGGCGTAGTCGCCGGAGTGAGCGATCTGACTCGCCAGGACCATGTACGAGCCGGCGTCGGCCCTCGGCCGGTAGGCGGTTCCCGCGACGTTGGCCAGCCTGATCGCGAGCGCCGCAACCAGAAGCGCCGCCACGGCCAGGATCTTGAACGCGCGATCCTTTCGCATCGGTGTCGCAGACTAATCCTGGTCGAACTTGTTGCGACGCGGGGCGATCAAGCCGGGACGGGTCACCTGTGTACTGAGAACGGTCCGCACGCCCGGAGGTTCCGCGGCGTGGCCTCCGGCCTACTGTGTGTGCACAGTGCGACAAGACGCGTCTGCGCCGCCACGGTTGTCGCACCAGGCTCGTTGCCCTACTTGGCGAAATAGACCCGCTGAAAACCGCGATTGACGAGGTCTTGTAGGTGCCCGCCCTCGTGCTCCGCGGCGAGTCGGATCAGTGGATTCCCACGATCCCCGCGCAGACCCAGGCGGAAGCGCCGCTGCCGCCGGCCCAGATGCGGCTGGCGACGGCGTCCTGCTCGGCCTTGCTGGCGAGGTATGCGGCCGGGCCCGTGCCGCCGTACGCAACCCACGTGCTTGGGATGATCTGGTAGTAGCCCGAGGCACCTGCGCTGTTGGGCGTCAGGTTCTGACCTCCGGACTCGCACAGGACGATCGCGTACGGGATCGCCCAGTTGCCGTTCGGCCCGTAGGACGGTCCGGCCGGCGTCGGGGTGCCGCCGGTCGTGGCTGCCTGGGCCGCGGCGGCCGCCTGCTGGGCCTGTACCTGGGCGATCTGGGATTGAATGTTGCCCACGCTCGCCCTGCTCGCGGCGAGCGCTGTCTGCTGGGCGGCGTGCGCCTGCTGCAGGGCCGCCTGCTTCGAGCTCAGCAGAAGGTTCATCCCCGCCAGCGCCCGCGCTCGCAGAGCGGTGGCGGAGGTGATCGCGCGGTCGGTGGTCTCGAGGCGCGCAAGCGCCCGGGCCGCGGCATCGGCCTGCGCCTTGGCGACGCGCGTCACTCCGATGACCGTCTGCTGCTGGTGCTCGGCGTCGTGGAGGTAGGCGAGCTTGTCCAGGAGGTCCTTGAAGCCCTGGGCCTCGAGCACGACCGTGACCAGGTCTGGATGGCCGCCCTCATAGCTGCTCACGAGCTGGCGAGCGAGCAGCATCCGGGCGCGAGCGAGCCGAGCGACGAGCAGCACCAGCAGCGTTCGTTCGCGGCGTAGCGCTCGTCGGGCTGCGTCCAGCTTCGCCTGATCTTGCTGCAGTTCGGCGCGGACCGCTGCCTCGCGAGACTGGACCAGCGCGATCTGGCCGTCGAGCGACGCGATCGACTGAGACAGTCCGCCGAGGCTGGCCGCCAGCGACTGTTGACGCGCCTGGGCCTGGCCGAGCTGCTGGTTCAACTGGCCGAGGCTCGGCGTTCCCGCGCGTGAGCTATTCGGCACCGCAGCGATCGCGGCGAACGCGCCCGCCGCCAGCGCCAGCGCAGCGGCGAGGCGGGCAAGGACAGTGCGCCAGGAGGAGGTCATGGTCTGCGGCCTACGGGGTTAGCTGTCGGGCTCGCGCTGATCCGCGCTACACCACCATCAGGCGGAGATTCGCCCCAGTGAGACCTGGGTCCCCCGCTTCCCCGCAGTTAGCAGGGAATTCGGCGGCCCGCAGGCTATCAAGAACGGTCATCGCACGGGCCGGGACCACCCGTTACATCGGATCCTTCGGCCGGGTCCGGGTTACTCAGCGCCCCGCCTGCGGGCAACGTGCAACACCGCTCCCCAGTGCCTCCGCAGGCGGCCGTTCGGTCGCCGATCTCGTCGTCGAGCTGGAGGATCTCGGGAAGCACGCGTCACCCCTCACCCGAGCAGGTCATCTATGCGCGAACCCGCCAAGCGCGAGCGCGAGGAGGGCCGCGAGGTGTTCCGGAAGATCGTCAACATCTCCTCGATCTCCGGAACGATGGGCAACGCCGGGCAGGCGAACTACGCGTCCGGAAAGGCCGCGGTGGTCGGGCTGACCAAGACGCTCGCGAAGGAGTGGGGTCAGTTCAGGATCAACGTCAACGCGGTGGCGTTCGGGTTCATCGAGACGCGCCTGACTGCGGCCAAGGACGAGGCCAACGTCGCCGAGATCGGCGGGCAGCAGGTCCAGCTGGGGATCCCCGAGCAGCTTCGCTCGATCGGCGCGATGATGAACCCGTTCGGCCGTGCGGGGACGCCGCAAGAGGCGGCGGGTGGGGTGTTCTTCCTGTGCTCGCCGTGGTCCAACTTCGTCACCGGCCAGGTGCTGAACGTGACCGGCGGGCAGTTCACGGGAATGACCTCGTAGCCGGCCCGATCCGGCGCCGCGACGGCCGCCCGCCGAGTCCGTCAGTGTGCATAACACGACAAGGTGCGCGCGAGCGCCCACGCGTGATGCGTTAAGCACGTCATTTGTGCATAGCGCGTCACGCCTGGCCGACAGAACGTAGCTTGACGCGCTATGCACACGCGCGCGGTCGTCGGAGGGGCCCGGGCGGGGACCACGTTGCGCGTGGTGACGGCCGGAGGGGCCTGCCGCGACCGTCCGACTCACTACCTTCACCAGACTCGTCCCTCGACCGCCGCCCGCCCCACGCCCTTGACCGACCCGGGACTACACCGCTGCCCGCGCCGCCACCGCTCGCCGACCGACCCGTGCGGCCGCCTGCCCAACCTAGACAGAACGCCCCCACTCCGCTAGAAATCGCTTGAACATATTTGTGCAGCGAGCTTCTTCTATCGTGCTGCACAACAGTCCGGCGCCCGGCGCCTAGCCCGGCCACGTTTAGCACGCACCAAGCACGAACCGGAGGAGTTTGATGGCGGACAAGACATGGGATGGAGAGCCGTTCTGGGGGCTGGGCTACGAATGGGATCCTGAATGGGTTCTCACCGACCGCCAGCGCGAGCTGCGCGACCTCCTGATCGAGCTCTGCCAGAAGGAGATGCGCGGGAACGCCAAGGTCTCCGACGACGAGCTGAAGTTCCCCCGGCGCAACCTCGAGCTGCTCGGCGAGCACGGCTTCCTGGGGCTGACGGTGCCCACCGAGTACGGCGGCCTGGGCGAGGACCACGTCGCATACGCGATGACGTGCGAGACGATCGCCCGCTACGGCTGCGCGTCGACGGCGATGTGCTACGTGATGCACATCGGGGCGGTCAACACAATCATGCTCCGCCCCACCCCGGACCTGATCGAGCGCTACATACGGCCGCTGAACAGCGGCAAGATCGGCACCCTCTCCTACTCCGATCCGGAGACCGGTTCGCACTTCTGGTACCCGATCTCCTCCGGCGCCGAGCGCGCCAACGGCGGCTACAAGGTCCGCAAGAAGGCCTCCTGGACCAC
>CATPBV010000294.1 GCA_955652345.1 uncultured Solirubrobacteraceae bacterium
AAGTTCCGCTCGATGGTGATCGACGCGGAGGCGCAGCGCGAGGCGCTGCTCGAGCACAGCCGCCAGACCGAGTGGCTCGACCTCGAGCACGACCCCCGGATCACGCGCGTGGGCCGCTTCTTGCGCCACTCGAGCCTCGACGAGCTGCCCCAGCTCTGGAACGTCCTGCGCGGCGACATGAGCCTGGTCGGCCCGCGGCCGCTGATCGCCGAGGAAGACCGCAACGTCGCCGGCTGGGCGCGACGCAGGCTCGACCTGACGCCCGGAATCACCGGCCTCTGGCAGGTGATGGGCCGCGCGCACATCCCGTTCGAGCAGATGATCATGCTCGACTACCTGTATGTGGCGAACTGGTCGGTGTGGGGCGACGTCAAGCTGATGCTCCAGACGATCCCCGTAGTGCTAACCCGCCGTGGCGCTAACTGACACTGGCTCCCGTCAGCGACAATCGAATGCACGTGGGCGGTTGCTGGTGGCGCTCGATCTCGATGGCACGCTGATCGATGCGCGTGACCGGCAGGTCGGGGTGGCCGCCGAGGCGCTCGCCGAGGTGACCGGCCACGAGCTGGACGAGCGGCGCTTCTGGCAAGCCAAGCGGCGGGGGGCGACGACACGCGAGGCGCTCGAGCTGCTAGGGCACCCCACCGGCAGCGCGCTCGCGGCTGCGCAGCGGTGGTCGCAGCGGATCGAGTCCGATGAGTGGCTTCGTCGTGATCGCGCGCTCCCGGGGGTCCCGCGGGCGTTGGCCAGTCTGCGCGCGGCCGGTGTCGCGACGGTCGTTCTGACCGCTCGCCGCAGCGCTGACGGAGCCCGGGCGTCGCTGCGCTCAGCGGGGCTCGAGGATCTCGTCGAGCAGCTGTTCGTGGTCGATCCCGTCCGTGCAGTGGCCGGCAAGGCCACTGCGCTCCGCCGGTGCCGGGCCGCGGCGTTCGTCGGAGACACAGAATCCGATGGGGCGGCGGCTGACCGAGCCGGGGTGCCGTTCGGCGCGGTCTCCACCGGGCAGCGTTCCCGCCCCTACCTTCGCGCCGCGGGCTACGATGCCGCCGCGTCATTGCGGGTGGCGCTCGAACGCGTAATGTCAGCTACAGGCCCGCCCGCGCGTATCTCATCCTCGTGAAAGCGTTATCGATTGCCGCTGTGCTGCTCGTCGCGCTGCCCGCCGGCGCGAGCGCGAAGCTCCGGCCCTACGTCCCGCCCGGCAACTCCGGCGCGAACGAGTATGTCGAGAGCGTCCCCACCGCCGGTGGCGACAAGTCGACGGGCAACGTGATCGCAGCCGGCGCCACCGGATCCGCCGCCGCCCTCGCTCCGTCCACCCAATCGGCACTCACCAGAGCGGGCGCCGACGGCCGCAGAACCGCGGCGGTTGCGAACGCCACCGCGCCCCGGCGCGCGCGCCACGACGTGCACATCGCCGCCGGATCCGGGGGCGGAAACCCCGGCAGCGGCGCGAGCTCTTCGCAGGGCGGAGCGTCTCCGGCAGGCGGGATTCTCAGCTCGTTGCTCGGACTGCACGGACAGGGTGGCCTGGGAGGCGCACTACCCGCGATCCTGATTGCGACGATGCTCGCGCTCGGCGCGAGCCGCGTGTGGCGCCGCAGGGCGTCGTAGCCCTGCGCTGAGGGACCAGATGGAATCCGTAATCACCCGGCCACTCGCGTCGCGCCTGCCGTGGGGACTCCGGCTCGATCCACGCGCCATCTGGATCTGGGTTCTTTCGGGCGCGCTTGTGCTCTACCTCGGCATCGACGGGGGCGGCTACGACCTGATCGTGCGTAGCCATGCTGCCGTCGTCGTCTGGTGGATCGTTCTGATCGGAGCAGCCTGGGGCGTGCTGCCGGCCGGACGGACCTCGAGAGCCGGCTGGCTCGCGCTTGCGTTGCTGGCGGCGCTGGTGGGGTGGAGCGCGATCGCCGTCACCTGGTCTGCCAGCTCGGAGCGCAGCCTCGAGGAGGTCTCGCGCCTGGCCTGCTATCTCGGCGTGCTCGTCCTCGCCGTGATGACTTACGGAGATCGGCGAGGGGCGCTCAGGCACGCGGTGGCGGCCGTCGCCGGCGCGGCCGTTGTGGTCGTCTCGATCGCTCTGCTCTCGCGGCTGCGGCCAGGCTTGTTCGCGGGCTCGCAGACCACCGCCGCGTTCCTGCCGGGGGCCCATGCGCGGCTCAGCTGGCCGCTCAATTACTGGAACGCGCTCGCGGCTCTGATCGCGCTCGGAGTGCCGCTGCTGCTTGCCATCGCCACCAGCGCGAGGACGCTTCTCGCACAAGCGGCGGCCGCGGCGGCGATCCCGATGTTTGCGCTGTGCGGATACCTGACGTTCTCTAGGGGCGGCGCGATCGCGACCGCTGTGGCCCTCGCAGCGTTCTTGGCCCTCGCGCCTGACCGGATCCCGAAGCTCGCCACCTCACTGGTGTGCGCCGCCGGAAGCGTGGCGCTGATCGCTGGCGCGATTCACCGGCATGCAGTCGAGCAGGGGCTCACCGGCCCGGCCGCCGCGCATCAGGGCGCCACCCTCCTCGTCGCGCTGATCCTCGTTTGCGCCGGCGTTGCGCTCGCGCAGGTGGGAATTGGATTGGCGGTGCGCCACGGCACGCTGCCGAGACTCCTTCAGATCTCCCCGAGCAACGCCAGGCTGTTACTGATCGCGGCCGTGTGCGTCTTCCTGCTCGCAGCGCTAGCGCTCGGCGCGCCCGCGCGCCTGGCTCATGCCTGGCATGCGTTCAAGCAGCCCAACGCAACGGCGCTCCATCAGCAGACGCTCGCGCGCTACGGCGCTCTCAGCGGCAATGGCAGGTACACCTACTGGAAGACCGCCGTAGACGCGATGCCCGGCCACTGGCTGAAGGGTTGGGGTCCGGGCGCCTTCCAGTTCGTATGGCTTCCGCGCGCGCCGTTCGACAGCTACATCCGGAACGCCCACTCGGTGTACATCGAGACGCTGACGGAGGTGGGCGTGGTTGGCCTGCTGCTCCTGGTCTCCTTCTTCCTGGCGCTGCTCGGGGCGGCCGTCAGGCGCGTGATCACCGCCCGCTTCGAGGCGCGCGCCTTTGCGGCTGCCGTCACGGCCGCGTGCCTGGCGTTCATGGTGTCCGCCGCCTTCGACTGGGTCTGGCAGATGCCGGTCCTGCCCGTCGCGCTGCTGCTGCTGGCGGCAGCCGTGCTGATCGACGGCGAACCGCGCGACCGTGGCACGGGATCGCGCGAGCGGGCAGATCACCCAGCGCAGCGTCGACCGCTCCTGCTCGCGATCCGGGCGATGCTGATCGCGGCCGCGATCGCCGGCCTGCTCGCGATCGGAGTGCCGCTGGCGGCGACGAACGATGTTCGGCAGAGCCAGGCCGATTTCTCCGCGGGCGACCAGACGGCTGCGCTCGCCGCCGCCCGCTCCGCAGCTCGCATCGAGCCCGGGGCGGCCACCCCCCGCATTCAGGAGGCGCTCGTGCTCGAGAGCATGGGCGCGATCCCGAGTGCGCTGAGCGCGGCCGGCATGGCAACGCGCGATGAGCCCCTGAACTGGCAGGCTTGGCTCGTGCTGTCGAGGCTCGATGCCGAGGACGGCCACCCCGCGGCCGCGGTAACCGCGTACCGTCGGGCCCGTACGCTAAACCCCCGATCCCCGCTGTTCCGCCGTTGACCGACCCGCTCCGCCATGACCGACCCGCTCCGCCGTTGACCGACCCCGCCGATGCCCAGACCCCGCTGGAGCCTCCCGAGCAAGAGCTCGCGCGCAGGCTTGCGGGCGACCGCCCGGTTCCCGCCGCCGACTTCCGCGGCGCGCTCGGCCGGCGGCTGCTTGCCGACGATCCCGGTTACGGCCCGCGGCCCGAGCGGCTGCGCACGGTCGCTACGTTGTATCTCGCCGCCGGGGCGGGGTTGATGGCCGTGGGCGTCCTCCAGGCGGCAGGCGCGCTTTGATCCGCGCTCGCCGCGATCTGAGGCGGGCGCGAAGCGCCCCCCGGGCTCTGCTCGCGTTGCTCGCCGCGGTAACGGTCGGGGCGGGCGCGCTCGGCTGCGCGATCGCAGCGGCCGCGGTCGCGCACCGGCAACGAGCCCCTCGCGCCACAGGGCCGGTTCGCCTTCGGCCCGGCCGGCTGCCGGGCCCGTCGTCGGTCTCGCTCGGGCTCGTCGACTCCTCGCTGTTCCTGGATTCGTCGGGCTCGTTCCGTGACGGCTGGCTCGCCCGGGGGCGTGCCCTCGGATCGAGCTTCGTGCGGATCACGGTCTTCTGGTCGCGGATCGCTCCAATACGCCCGGTCAATCCTTCGAACCCCGCGGACCCGAGCTACGACTTCTCGGCGGTGGACTCCGCAGTCCAGGCCGCCACCGCGAGAGGCGAAAAGGTCGTGCTGCTCGCCGGCTGGGCTCCGACCTGGGCGCAGGCGCAACCGATCCCTTCAGGGGTGATGGTCGGAGCCTGGGAGCCGAACGCCGGCGACTTCGGTCGCTTCGCCACCGCGCTCGCGCTGCGTTACTCGGGGCACTTCCGGCCCGCGCCTGGCGGCAGCGCCCTGCCGCAGGTTTCCTACTTCCAGGCATGGAACGAGCCGAACCTGGACCGATACCTGGCGCCGCAGTGGTTTCAGGACACCACCACCGGCGCCTTCGTACCCGCGAGCCCCGGGATCTACCGCTCGCTGCTGAACGCCTTCTACTCCGGCGTGAAGTCGGTGGCGCCGGCAGACAGCGTGCTCGCCGCCGGGCTGGCGCCCTACGGCGACCCTCCCCCGCCGGGTCCGGGCTTCGGGCACCGAATAACGCCGGTGCTGTTCCTCGAGCAGATGCTGTGCCTCAGCTCGAGCCTTCAGCCGAGCGGCTCATGTCCCAATCCCGCGCAATTCGACGTGCTCGACGACCACCCGTACGGGATCAGTCCCACGGCCAAGGCCCATAACCCGCAGAACATCTCCGTTCCCGACCTCGGCAGGATCTCGCGGATCGTGCGCGCCGCCGAGCGGTACGGCCTGGCGCTGCCGGCTGGAGCGAAGCCGCTGTGGGTGACCGAGCTCGCGTGGTCCGACGTGCCGCCGTCGCCGCCGTCCCCGGCGACGCTGGCGCTTCAGGCGCGCTACCTGCCGCTCGGCTTCTACGAGCTCTGGCGCCAGGGCGTCTCGCACATGTTCTGGTTCCAGCTGCGCGACCCCCCGAACTCGCCGAACAGCTTCTCCGGCGTCGGGCTGTACTTCCTCAGCGGCGCCGCCAAGCCGTCGGCAGCGGCATACCGCTTCCCCTTCGTCGCGATCCCCGCTCGCCATAAGAAGCTGACGATCTGGGGCTTGGCTCCAACTCCCGGTCCCGTCCTGATCCAGAAGCGCGTAGGGGGGCGGTGGCGGTCGGTCCTGCTGCTCACGAGCACTTCCGGGGGCGTCTTCTACGCGAACTACCGCCTCGGATCGCACCTATTGCTGCGGGCGGTCGCGGGCGCATCGGTGAGCCCGGCGTGGGCTACCAACGGCCCGATGTAGGCTGACCGCCCTCGTTCCGGGAGCGGCGTCTGGTAGAAACGCCCACCCGATGCTGACGCACGCACTGGCAGCCGTCCCGCTGCATGACAGCGCCGGAACCGTGAGCTCCCTATCCGGGCGGGCGCTCATCGCCGGCACCGCGTCGCTGCTCATGTGCCTGTTCCTGAGCCCGCGGTTCATCACGTTCCTGCGCCGCCGCGAGTTCGGCCAGAACATCCGCGAGGAGGGCCCAGAAGGTCACCACACCAAGGCCGGCACCCCGACCATGGGTGGCATCCTGATCTTCGCCGCGTTTGCGGTCCCGTTCCTGATCCTCTCCAAGCGCGACTGGCCGTCACTCGGCGTCTTCGGCGCGACGCTCGCTTGCGCCCTGCTCGGATTCGCCGACGACTACACGAAGATCGTCAAGCGCAGGTCCCTCGGGCTCAGAGCGAGGACAAAGCTCGTCGTCACCGTCGCGATCTCGCTCGGGCTGTGGTGGCTAGCCACGCAGAAGGCGCACCTGCCGTCGAGCGTGCAGCTGCGCGTGGTGCCCGTGACCGTCGACCTCGGTCCGCTGTTTCCGGTGTTCATCTACCTCGTCGTGGCGGGCACCACAAGCGCGGTGAACCTCACCGACGGGCTGGACGGCCTCGCGGCTGGGTGCGCCGCGATCGTGCTGCTGGCGTTCATGGCGATCACGTTCGTCGCCGCGCAATCCGACCTCACGCTCCTCGCCGCCTGCCTGGTCGGCGCCTGCATCGGGTTTCTGTGGTTCAACAGCTTCCCGGCGAGCATCTTCATGGGTGACACCGGATCGCTCGCCCTGGGCGGTGCGATCGCCGGCCTGGCGGTGATGACCGACAACGGGGTCCTCCTGATCCTGCTCGGCGGCGTCTTCGTGATCGAAGCGCTGTCGGTCCTGATCCAGGTCTTCTTCTTCCAGACGCTCCGCAAGCGCGTGTTCTTGATGGCGCCGATTCACCACCACTTCGAGCTCCAGGGATGGTCCGAGACGAAGATCATCCTGCGCTTCTGGATCGTCTCGGTCGCGTGCGCCGCGATCGCCTTCACCGTGTATCGCCTGAGCATCAAGTGAGCCGGCAGGGGCTGCTCCACGACACCTATCAGAAAAAAGCGACTTCGGTTCCATCCCCGCCGCGGACTCGCAGCGCGCGTGGCAGCGAGAAGTCGCGGAAGATCCTCGAGTCGCGACCCACGACGCTGCCTTCCATCCGCCCGCCGACGTGCATCACGCTGGCCCCTGCGGCGATAATCGAACGCTCGATCTCCGCCCCCTCGACGCACGCCCCAGCCCCGATCGCTGTGTAAGGGCCGATGTAAGCATCGACGATGCGGGCGTCTGGCCCGATCACGGTTGGACCGATGATCACGCTCGAGCGAACCAAGGCACTGGCGGCCACTTGCACGCGTCCCTCGATTCGGTTGCCGTCGCTCTGCGGCCGTCTCGCGTCGGTCTCCAACCGGTCGAGGGCCATGCGGTTGAGCTCGAGCAGGTCTGGCGCGTCGCCGGCGAAGCTCCGCCAGGCACACACGAGCTGCACCTGGACGTTTCCTCCGCCCGCCTGCAATTGAGCGCCCACCGACGTCAGATCGAGCTCTTCGCCCGCGCGCCACTCTGCCCCCTGCAATCGCGGCAACGCTCCTGGCCCGAATAGCCATGCTCCCGCGACGCCCAGCCCCGCCCCGCGCGCCGGATCGAGCTCCGCAAGGTGGAGCATCCGCTGCGTGGCGAGGCTCAGCCGGTCGCCGAGCGGGCTCTGATGCACCATCAGCACGAGATCGGGCGTGTCGCTCAAGCGACCCACGAACGGGGAGAGCGGCTCGTCGACGAGGCCGTTGGCAAGGTGGACGATGCACGGCTCGCCGTCGAGGATCGGCGCCGCCAGGGCCAGCGCATCCCCCAGGTGCAGCGGTGCCGGTTGCATGACGTAGCGAAGGCGCGATCCGGACCCAAAACCGCAATGCTGCAGGCTCTCGCCGATTTCCCGGGCGTGTTGGGAGGGGCAGGCGACCACCAGCTCCTCGACTCCGGCCGCGCGCATGGCATCGACGACATGGTGGGCGATCGGGCGGTTCGCGACATGCTCGAGCGCCGCCGGCGCTGCCCCGCCGGGGGCGTTTCCACGAGCATCGACGTCTTCGACGACGAGCAGACCTCGCAATGCCATATATCAAGGAACGGCCTCTCAGGTCCAGTACTCGCGCCGGCTCTCGAAGGTCGCTCTCTCGCCGCCGAGCGCTAGAGGGAAGTTCAGAGCACCCGAGTGCGTTGTTCGGGTGTCATGGCCACTTTCGCCCCCACGGGACGAGAGCTCCTTTGGGAGTCCCCAGAAGACACCCGCGACGACGCGCTCTACCGTCGGATGCGATTCATCCGCCAGTTCGAGGAACGATTGCTCGAACTGTTCGAGGAGGGAGTGCTCAACGGGACCACGCACGCGTGCATCGGTCAGGAGGCCAACTGCGTGGCGGTGCTCGAGCTGCTCGATCCCGAAGACCACGTGTTCTCCAACCATCGCTGCCACGGGCACTACCTCGCCCGCACGGGGGACGCTCGGGGCCTGCTCGCAGAGATCATGGGGTTGCCGGCGGGTGTCTGCGGCGGCATCGGCGGCAGCCAGCATCTCGCCGCCGACGGGTTCAAGTCCAACGGCGTGCAGGGCGGGACCGTCCCGGCTGCCGCAGGCATAGCGCTGTCCTACGAGCTCTCGGACAGCGATGCGATCAGCGTCGTGTTCATCGGCGACGGCACGCTGGGCGAGGGGCTCGTCTACGAGTCGCTCAATCTGGCGTCGCTGTGGCGGCTTCCGCTGTTGATCGTCGTCGAGGACAACGGTTGGGCTCAGAGCACGCCATCCCGGCTCAACCTCGCGGGCAGTATGCGCGGCCGTTTCGAGGCGTTCGGGGTCG
>CATPBV010000295.1 GCA_955652345.1 uncultured Solirubrobacteraceae bacterium
AGTCCAGGTCGAGCACTGCGTGACCGAGATGGTGACCGGGATCGACATCGTCAAAGAAGGAATTCGGGTCGCCGCGGGCGAGCAGCTATCGGTCACGCAGGACGACGTTCAGCTGCGCGGCCACGCGATCGAGTGCCGGATCAACGCGGAGGATGCGAGCAAGAACTTCGCCCCCGCGCCGGGGACG
The DNA here is from genome assembly GCA_955652345.1 of uncultured Solirubrobacteraceae bacterium. GTDB lineage: Bacteria > Actinomycetota > Thermoleophilia > Solirubrobacterales > Solirubrobacteraceae > Palsa-465. The sequence goes on from CATPBV010000295.1 coordinate 188, forward strand.
ATCACGGGCTATCGCGAGCCCGCCGGTCCCGGCGTGCGCGTCGATTCCGGAGTGCAGGACGGCTCGGAGATCACGCCCATGTACGACCCGATCGTCGCCAAGCTGATCGTCTGGGACATGGACCGCGAACAGGCGACCGCGAGGATGCTGCGTGCCCTGTCCGAGTACCAGATCGAGGGGCTCAAGACGCTGCTGCCGTTCCACAAGGCGATACTCCAGACGCCGCAATGGCACCGCGCCGAGACCTGCCGCGACCTGATCGAGGATCGCGACTGGCTGAAGACGCTTGCTTTCCCTCCGCGGCCCGACAGCGCTGCGGGGGGCAACGACGGAGAGCAGACGGTGCAGCAGACCTACACGGTCGAGGTCTCGGGCAAGCGGTTCGAGGTCACGGTGACCGGGCCTCCCGGCGCAGTCTCGGTCAACGGAGCGGGACCGGTTCCGGCGGCGGTCCCGGCTCGCCGGCCTCCTCGACACGGCGGGCGCTCCGGCGGGGGCGCCGAGCCGGGCGGAGACACGCTCTCATCCCCGCTTCAGGGGACCGTTCTGAGGGTCACCGTCGAGGCGGGCGCCCCGATTCAGGAAGGCGCCCTCGTCTGCGTGATCGAGGCGATGAAGATGGAAAACGAGATCACCGCGCACAAGTCGGGCACGGTCGCGGAATTGCCGATTGTCGTTGGCGCATCGGTTGCGACCGGCGACACCCTCGCGGTGATCAGCTCGCCCGACGGGTCCTAGAACTAACGTCCGGTTACGGGGGCCCGTGCTCGCCTATCCGGCGGCGGCGTCGATGCGTTGCCCGTAAACCAACTGACCAGGGCAAACCCGGTGCGAGCCGGGGACGCAGAGCTAGAGGTCTCGCAAGAGTGAGATAGCTCGGCTCCCAGTGCACTCCGATGAGGAGGATGGAAATGGTCGGTGTTACCCCTGTGGTCATGCAAGGTATCGCTACAAATCACGCTGAGAGCGTGGTCCGCACTCCAGTGACGGTGCACGGGACCTCCATGAACCACGCCGAGGGCGTCGTCCGCTAACTGTGGCTAGCGGTTGGTTATGGGCCGAGATGAGTCAGCACTCAGCGCGGCAGTCGATCGCGCGGTAGCGGCGGGGTCATCGCTCGCCAAAGGCGATCCGGCTGCCGCCCGTGCATACGAGCAGGCGGCAGCCGCTTCGTTTCATGAGCTGTCTGGCCCGGAGAACGCGGACGTGGCGTATGCCTTGGTGCTCCAGGCTCAGGCGGAGCACCGACTCGGCGAGCTCACGGCGGCCGAACAATCAGCGAACAGAGCGGTCGCGATTGCGTCCACATTTCCGGTGGGCCAGTCAGCCGAGGTCGACCGGATTCGTGTTCAAGCGCTGAACGCCGCCGGCACGGTTGCGCTGTGGCGCGGCGACTACCGGGCGGCCGAGAAGTGGTTCGTGGCGGCTCTCAGCGACGCGGAGCAGACGCTGGGCCCCCGCGACGAGCACACCGCGCTGATCTTGAACGGGTTGGGGATCGTCGGAAAGCACACTGGCGATTTCGATTCCGCCTTGGCCTACTACACCCGCGCACTCGAGATCGCGGTGGAGACCCTCGGCCGCGAGCACGCCATGGTGGCGTCGCTGGAGCACAACCTGGCCGGCCTCGCCTACTCCAGAGGCGACGCAGCGGCCGCCGAACCCCACGCGCGCCTTGCCGTCCAGATCCGTACGGCGCAGCTCGGACCAGAGCATCCCGAGGTCGCCGCCGACAAGGGAGAACTCGGCTCGATCTTGCAACGTCTCGGTCGGCTGGAGGAGGCGGAGACCCTCCTAGCGGAGGCGGTCGCGATGTTCACTCGTGCCTACGGGTCCGATCATCTCGAGGTGGGGATCGCGCGCACCAGCCTCGGCGCGCTCTATCACCAGGCCGGGCGCCTCGAGGATGCCGAGCGCGAGTATCGCGCCGGTCTTGCGATCCGGGAAGGGACCGTGGGCGGAGGGCACCCGGAGCTGGCGGCGACGCTGGCAAACCTGGCGACGGTTCTCGCTTCGAGGGGCTCTTTCAAACAAGCGCGAGAGACTTATCTTCGCGCGCTTCGGTTGTTGGACGGCAAGGTGACCACCGAGCACCCGATCCGTCGCGACTGCGAAGAGCTTCTGGCAGAGCTGGATCGCAGAGCTGCTGCTGCCTAGAGCGGATGATTCCGAGACTGCCGCGGGCGACATGGGGGGTCCTGGTTGGCGATGCTCTGTCGGCCGTCGGGGCCGGAATGACGCTTCCGTTCCTCGTCGTCTACCTGCACGCAGGCCGCGGGCTCTCCCTGGTGCTCGCCGGGCTCGCGGTGTCCGCGCTCGCCATCGCCTCCCTGGCCGGCAACCTGAGTTCCGGAGTTCTTTGTGACCGCATCGGTGTGCGACGGACGATGATCGGCGGCCTTCTGGCAAGCGCCGTGGGGGCGATCCTGCTCATCGGCGTCCGGCACCCGTGGCAGGCCTTTGCGGCGACTGGAACCGTCGGGCTCGGAGCGTCGATCGTGTGGCCGGCTCAAGATGCGTGGCTCGCCGCGCTCGCGGGCAAGACGCGAGCTTCCTCGATCTTCTCGATGCGCCACGCGACTCTGAACGCGGGGCTGGGTGTTGGCGCCCTGCTCGTTGTGGCGCAGCTGTTCGTCCTGCGTTTCCTTCGCCGGCGATCGGGGCGACCGCGATCACTCTCGCCTGTTGCGGCTGGGGCGCAGCCTGGTTGATCACGCTCAGCGCGGGCCACCTCGGAGCCGGCACCGCCGCCTGCGTTGGCTTCGTCGCGGCGCTGGTCGTGTTCGGCTTGGCGGAGACTTTCCTGTCGCCCACCTCCAGGCGATCGTCAACGACATCGCGCCGGATGATCTGCGCGGGCGATACAACGGCATGGCGACTCTCTCGTGGACGATGGGGTTCGCGATCGGCCCGGCGATCGCAGGGCTCGCGCTGAGCGCGCACATTCAGGAGCTCTTCTTTCTCGCTCTCGTGGGGGCATGCGCGCTCGCCGCGGTGGCAGCCACCCGCCTGGGGAGTTACATCCCGGCGTGGTCCAACGTGATCGAAGCGGCCTGACTCGGATCCGCGCGGGCGCACGCTTCGCGGTGCGCAGCCATCTCAGGCGTCGATGAGCCCCGCTTCGACGAGGGCCTCGATCACCCGGTCGGCGCACTCATCCGGCGTCAGCAGCTCGGTATCCAGATGGACGTCCGGCTTCTCCGGGCGCTCGTACGGGGAGTCGATGCCGGTGAAGTTGACAAGCTCGCCCCGCCGCGCCTTGCCGTAGAGCCCCTTGTCGTCGCGGCGCTCGGCGACCTCGAGCGAGGCGTCGACGAACACCTCGATGAACTCGTCGGGCTCGACGAGGCAGCGGATGCTGCGGCGCTCGCTCCTGAACGGCGAGATGAACGAGCAGATGACAATCAGGCCGGCGTCAACCATCAGCTTGGCGACCTCGCCGACCCTGCGGATGTTCTCCACGCGATCCGCGGCGGTGAAGCCGAGGTCCTTGTTCAGCCCGTGCCGAACGTTGTCGCCATCGAGCAGGTAGGTGTGGTTTCCTCGCCGATGCAGGCGGCGTTCGACCAGGTTTGCGATCGTCGACTTTCCCGCCCCCGACAGCCCGGTCAGCCACACGATGGAGGGGCGCTGGCGCTTGGTCGCCGCACGCGAGGACTTCTCGACGGAGATCGCCTGCCAGTGCACGTTGTCCGAGCGGCGGAGCGCGAAGCGAATCATTCCCGCGCCCACCGTCTCGAGTGTCATGCGGTCGATCAGGACGAACGCGCCGGTGTCGCGGCTGACGCGGTAGGGGTCGAACGGGATCCTGGTGCTCAGCTCGAGGTCGCACACGCCGATCTCGTTCAGCTCGAGCTGCGTCGCGGCGACGTGCTCCAGCGTGTCGATCCCGAGCTTGTATTTCAGCGGTGCGACGGTCGCGGTCGCTGTTCGCGTCCCGATTCGCATCAGGTAGTTACGGCCGGGGAGCAGCGGCTCCTCGGACATCCAGACGATCGTCGCCTCGAACTGATCGGCCACGCCGGCGGGGTCGTCGGCGACGCAGATCAAGTCGCCGCGGCTGACGTCCGTGTCGTCCTCGAGCGTGACAGCGATCGCCTGGCCGCCCGCCGCCATCTCCAAATCGCCGTCGAAGGTCACGATTCGGTCGATCTGGCCCTCGCGCCCGGAGGGCAGGATCACCACCGGCTGCCCGGTCCTCAGCTCGCCTCCGATCACCGTCCCGGCGAGACCCCGGAAGCCTGGATCCGCCTCCGGCCGGATCACCGACTGCACCCACATCCGGGCTGGCCCGTCGTCGCCGTCGCCGTTGTGGCTTTCGACCGACTCGAGGTACTCCATCAGGGTCACCCCGTCGTACCAAGGCATCCGCTCGCTGCGGGCGACCACGTTGTCGCCGCGGAGCCCCGAGACCGGAATGCAGGTCAAGTCCTCGACTCCGAGCCGAGAGGCGAAGGCGCGCACCTCGTCTCGCACTCGGCGGAACGGCTCCTCGCCGAAGTCGACCAGGTCCATCTTGGTCACCGCGACCGCGATCCGGCGGATCCCGAACAGCGCCACGACCGCGCAATGCCTGCGCGTCTGGATCGAGGCCCCTTGGCTGGCGTCGACGACGATCACCGCGCAGTCGGCGGTCGACGCCCCGGTGACCATGTTGCGCGTGTACTGCTCGTGGCCTGGCCCATCCGCCATCACGAACGCCCGGCGGTCGGTCGAGAAGTAGCGGTAGGCGATGTCGATCGTGATGCCCTGTTCGCGCTCCGCCTGGAGCCCGTCGAGGATCAGGGCGTAGTCGAGGTCGGCCCCCTGCGAGCCGATCCGCTTCGAGTCCGCTTCGAGCGCGGCCACCTGATCCTCGAACAGAAGCTGGGACTCGAACAGGAGCCTGCCGACGAGCGTGCTCTTGCCGTCGTCGACGCTCCCGCAGGTGATGAAGCGCAGGATCGTCCGTCGCTCGTGCAGCTGGAGGTAGGTCTGGATCTCCTCCTCGACCGTTTCGATCTGGACGCTCAGAAGTAGCCCTCCTGTTTCTTGCGCTCCATCGACCCGCCCGAGTCGTGGTCGATCACTCGGCCCTGTCGCTCCGAGTGCCGCGCAAGCAGGACCTCCCGGATCACTCCGGGAAGCGTGTCTGCATCGCTCTCGATCGCACCGCTCAGCGGGTAGCAGCCGAGCGTGCGGAAACGAACGCGCTTGCGCATCGGCTCCTCGCCCGGCTCGAGCGGCAGCCGGTCGTCGTCGACCATGATCAGCAGGCCGTCGCGGTCCACGACAGGCCGCTCGCGGGCCAGGTACAAGGGCACGATCGGGATCCGCTCGCTATAGATGTAGAGCCACACGTCGAGCTCGGTCCAGTTGGACAGCGGGAAGACTCGCAGCGACTCTCCGGGACGCTTGAGCGTGTTGTACAGGCGCCACAGCTCGGGGCGCTGGCGCTTGGGATCCCAGCCGTGCCGCGCGCTTCGAATCGAGAACACTCTCTCCTTGGCGCGGGAGCGCTCCTCGTCGCGACGCGCGCCGCCGAACGCGACATCGAATCGGTGCTGGTCGAGCGCCTGGCGGAGCGCTTCGGTCTTCATTGCATCCGTGTAGATCGCCGAGCCGTGGGTGAACGGAGAGATTCCCTTCGCCAGCGCATCCTGGTTCGAGTGCACGAGCAGCTCGAGCCCGCTCTCTGCGGCGATTCGGTCGCGGAACGCATACATGTCCCGGAACTTCCAGGTGGTGTCGATGTGCATCAGCGGAAACGGCGGCTTCGCCGGGAAGAACGCCTTGCGCGCCAGGTGGAGCATCGCCGAGCTGTCCTTGCCGATCGAGTAGAGCATCACCGGATTCTCGGCGCCGGCGACGGCCTCGCGGATGATGTTGATGCTCTCGGCCTCCAGGCGCTGGAGGTGCGTCAGCGCGCGACGGCTTGCCAGCTCGCTCCCGTATGGCTCAGAGATCGTGTGCATCCTCTTTCTCGCCCCTAGCATCGCCGGTCCGTCGCGATGCTCGTCGTCGGCAAGCAAATGTACACGGCTTCTGAGCGCTTCAGCGCAGCACCTGTTGCAGGTTGGCGTCATGGATCCGCCGCTGGGCGCGACCGCTGCGCGATCTGGGGAGGGTTGCGCGCGCGGCGTCACGCGCCAGTGCCCGCAAGTACTCGACGTCCTCGTTGTGGACGGCGAGCGCCCGCTCGCGGCTGATCGGCGCTCCGTGGCCGGGCACCACCGTGTCGACGCGCTCGACCAGGGGCGCCAGCCGTTCGAGGGTGGCTTGGTACGCGTCGACCGACCCGTCCTCGGAGATCGACGGGATCTCCACCGGTGAAAGGTAGTCGCCGCACACGAGCACCGCTGCCCAGTCGATCAGGAAGGCGGTTCCGTCCGCCGTGTGACCACCTGTGGGGTGCAGCTCGAGCTCGTGCTCGGATCCGAGAGACAGGTGGCCTGGGACCGGGAGCGTCTGGATACCCCCAAGCGCCAGCGGAGGCCTGGATTCGACGTAGTGCTCATCGTCGAAGTCGCGCAGCTCCCGTGCGGCCTGGCCAGGCTCCGCGGCGAGCCTTGCGGCGGTGCTCTCCCCGCAGCCGAGCGCAAGCTCCCGGAACGCAAGGCGCCCCAGCAGGTGGTCCCAGTCACCGTGGGTCGCCAGCAAGCCGGAAACTGGGAATCCGGCCCGATCGAGGAGGTCCGGGAGCGCCTCGAGCTCCGCCGGGTAGACGGGGGAGTCGATTACGAAGCCCTCCTCGCCCGACCGCACGGCGGTGCTTGTCGTCTGCCATACGCTGCTTACCGCGACGAGCACGTCCTCGTGCAGCGCGACCACGCGCACGGATCGAGCTACCGGCCCGGACGACTCAGTAGGCGCTCGAGCATCCGGTGCCTGCGGTCGACACTAGGTCACCCCGAGCAGCTTCGCCGCCTCGCGGAGGTTGCTCACCTCGGCGTCGGGCTTTCGCTGATTTGGCTCGAGCTGCTGCTTTGAACGATTGACCCAGATGACCGGCACCTTCTTCTTGAGGCACGGCTCGACGTCGTGGTAGTAGCTGGCCGCAACGTGGACCCAGCCTCGCTTGCCGCCGATGCGGCGCTCGCACTCTGTGAAGTGGGCCGGGTCGGGCTTGTAGGAGCGAACCTGCTGCGCCGTTACGACCAGGTCGAAGTCGAGCTGCATGTGACGGCGCGTTTGGCCGAGGAGCTTGTCGTCGATGTTCGAGATCAGCCCTACCTTGTACTTCTTTGCGATCTTCTGGAGGGTGGGGTTGGTCTCCCTGAACGGGAGCCAGCGCTGCACCGAATCAGGGAGGAAGCCCGACCGCGAGGGCTCGAGCGGCCAGCCCAGCTGCTTTGCAATCTGCACCGCTGTGCGCCGCAATACCTCGGCATACAGCTCATATGAGCCCGCCTGAATCTGCTGCTGGACCTCATGAAAGAGGGGGATCAGCTCCTCGCGCTCGATCGTGAAGCCGTCGCGCGCGGCCTCGCGGGCGAACGCGTCATACGCGCCGGTCTCCCAGTCGATAAGCGTCCCGTACACGTCGAATGTGACGAACGTGATTGCTTTCGGGATCGCCATGGCGCGGGGATGATGCCATGCGGAAGGCGCCGGACGCGCCGCCCCTGAGGCGATGCGGCATCCCTCCGCGCGCTGCCGCCGGTGCTTTCGGCGGTCATTTCAATAGAGTGCGAGTGGTCCCGTGGATCTCCTCGAATACCAGGGAAAGCAGCTGTTCGCGCGCCACGGGGTGCCCGCTCCGGAGGGCCGTCCCGCCAGCACCGTCGAGGAAGCGGTAGCCGCGGCGGACGAGATCGGCTATCCGTGCGTGGTGAAGGCGCAGGTCCAGATCGGCGGCCGCGGCAAGGCCGGCGGGATCAAGCTCGCCAAGGACCGCTCTGAGGCCGAGGAGAACGCCCGGGCGATCCTGGGCATGGACATTCGCGGCCTCACCGTCCACGAGGTCTGGATCGAGGCGGCGTCGGAGATCGCGTCGGAGTACTACGCCTCGGTGGTGTTCGACCGCTCGGCGAAAGCGCCGCTGATGATGCTCTCGACCAAGGGAGGAATGGACATCGAGGAAGTGGCAGCGTCGGATCCCGATGCGATCGCACGCCTGCACATCGATCCCCTGATCGGCTTTCAGGACTTCCACGGCCGGCGCCTTGCGTTCGAGGCGCGCGTCGATGCTGATGTGGTTCGCCCCGTGGGCTCGATGCTCGCGCGCCTCTACGGTCTGTTCGTGGAAGAGGACGCGACGCTGGTCGAGGTCAACCCGCTGATCGTCACTCCCGAGCGCGAGGTCAGGGCGCTCGACGCGAAGGTCACGCTCGACGACAACGCGCTGTTCCGGCACCCCGAGAACGCCGGGCTGCGAGACGTCTCCGGCGAGGACGAGCAGGAGCGGATGGCCAAGGAGCGGGGACTCACGTACGTGAAGCTCGATGGCGACATCGGGATCCTCGGCAACGGCGCCGGCCTGGTGATGTCGACGCTCGACGTTGTGGCCGAGGCGGGCGGCGCTCCCGCGAACTTCCTCGACGCGGGCGGAGGCTCCAAGGCGGAGGCGATCACCAGCGCCGTCGAGGTGATCCTGTCCGACCCTAAGGTGAAGGCCGTGCTGTTCAACATCTTCGGGGGGATCACTCGCTGCGACGAGGTCGCAAGGGGCTTGATCGAGGCGTTCGCGAAGATCGATCCGAAGGTCCCCTTCGTCGTGCGTCTCGACGGGACCAACGATGTGGAGGGCCGGCGGCTGCTCGCGGAGGCGCGGCTGCCCAACGTCTACACGGAGTCGACGATGGACGGCGCCGCGGAGAAGGTGGTCGAGCTGGCGAGGGCGGCGTGAGCATCCTTGTGGACGAGCAGACCCGGCTGTGCGTGTCGGGGATCACCGGTCGCGAGGGCACCTTCCACTCGCTGCGAAATCGCGACTACGGGACTCAGGTGGTCGCTGGGGTGACCCCTGGCAAGGGTGGTCAGGACGTCGACCGGATTCCGGTGTTCAACACCTTCCACGACGCGGTCGCTCAGACCGGCGCGAACACGGCGATGGTGTTCGTCCCGCCGCGGTTCGCCGCTGACTCGATCCTCGAAGCCGAGGACGCGGGCGCGGCGCTGATCATCACGATCACCGAGGGGATCCCCGCCCACGATGAGCTCCGCGTCTACAACGTCCTTCGCAAGAACGGCCGCGCGCGGCTGGTCGGCCCGAACTGCCCGGGGATCCTGTCTCCCGGCAAGGCAAACGTCGGCATCATCCCCGCCTCGTTCTTCAAGCAGGGCAACGTCGGCGTGGTCTCCCGTTCGGGAACCCTGACCTACCAGATCGGCAACGTCCTCGCCCAGCGCGGGTTCGGCAACTCGACGATCGTGGGCATCGGCGGAGACCCGGTTCCGGGGACGGACTTCATCGACGTGATCACGATGTTCGAGGAGGATCCGGAAACCGAGCTGATCGTGATGTGCGGCGAGATCGGCGGCGACGCCGAGGAGCGAGCCGCCGAGTTCATCGCCGACAACGTGTCCAAGCCCGTGGTCGCCTATATCGCCGGCTTCACCGCGCCCCCGGGCAAGACGATGGGCCACGCCGGAGCGATCGTGTCCGGCTCGCACGGGACCGCGCGGGCCAAGGCTGAGG
>CATPBV010000296.1 GCA_955652345.1 uncultured Solirubrobacteraceae bacterium
GTTCGAGGAGCTTGCGGCGAACGCGACCAAGCGCGTCCCGGCGATGGAAGAGGTCAAGATAACTCGGTTGATCAACGGCCCCGAGGCGTTCACGCCCGATAACGAGTTCTGCCTCGGCGAAAGCGACGTGCGCGGCCTGTTCGTGGCCGCAGGATTCTGCGCGCACGGCCTCGCCGGCGCGGGCGGGATCGGGAAGGTGATGGCCGAATGGATCCTCGCGGGCGAGCCGCCGGTGGATGTCTCCGAGATGGACATCAGACGTTTCGGCGCGCACTACCGCTCGCCGCGCTACACGCTCGCGCGCGCGAAAGAGGTGTATGAGACCTACTACGACATCCGCTACCCGGGCCACGAGCGCCGGGCCGGCCGTCCGCTCAGGACATCGAGTGCCTACGCCTGGCACAAGGACTACGGGGCTGCTTTCGGCGAGAAGGCAGGGTGGGAGCGGGTCAACTGGTACGAGCGCAATGCTCCGGCCGGCGACGAGTCGCTGCGTCCGCACGGCTGGGCCGGCATGCACTGGTCTCCGGCGATCGGCGCCGAGCATCGCGCGACCCGCGAGGCGGCGGGCCTGTTCGACGAGTCCTCGTTTGCGAAGCTCGAGGTCAGCGGCCCGGGCTCGGCCAAGCTGCTGAGGCGGCTGTGCGATGCCGACGTGGCGCGCGAGATTGGGGCGATCACCTACACCCAGATGCTCAACGCCCGCGGCGGAATCGAATGCGACTTCACGGTCACCCGTCTCGAGGAGGAGGCCTTTCAGATCATCACGGGAACGGCGCTCGGCAACCGCGACGCAAGTTGGATCCGCCGCCACCTCCCCGAGGACGGCTCGGTGCGGCTGCGTGACGTCACGTCGCACTGGGCCTGTTTCGCGCTGTGGGGGCCGCATGCGGCGAAGATCCTTGCCCCGCTGAGCGCCGATCGGCTGGACTTCCCGTACATGTCGGCGCGCGAGCTCGCGGTCGGCTCGGTGCCGGTGCGGGCGCTGCGAGTGACGTTCGTCGGCGAGGGCGGCTGGGAGCTCTATTGCCAGACCGAGTACGGCGCCGCGCTGTGGGAGACCCTGTGGGAGGCGGGGCAGGCGCATGGCCTGGTCGCGTGCGGCTACCGGGCGATCGAGTCGCTCCGTCTGGAGAAGGGCTATCGCGTCTGGGGCTCTGACATCACGCCGGATCAGACGCCGTTCGAGGCTGGGCTCGGCTTCTGCGTGCGCACAGGAGATGGCTTCCTCGGGGCGCGTGCCCTGCGGGAGGTAGAGCCCCGGGCGCGGCTGCGTTGCATTGTCCTAGACGATCCGCGGTCGGTCGTTCTCGGCAACGAGCCGGTCGCGATCGCTGGGAAGGTCGTGGGGAGGGTGACCAGCGGGGGATACGGGTACACGATCGAGCGCTCGATCGCGTATGCCTATGTCCCGGTCGAGGTCGATCCCGGCGACCGGGTCGAGGTCGACATCTTCGGACGATGGGTTGCGGGAGAGGTCGTGCGGACTCCCCTGTTCGACCCGGACGGCGAGCGCGTCCGCGGGCCCCTTGCAACGATCGGAGCCGAGGGTTGACGGTTAGGCGAACGGGTAGTCCTAGAACATGTGCGAAGAGCCAGCGCTTTCGGAGTCTTACGCTGCAGTGCCGGCGTCGGTCCCGCTCGCGCGCCGCGCGGTGACGCGCTTCGCCCGAAGCGCCGGAGCGAGCGAGGAGCAGGTCGCGGCGGTCAGCCTGGCCTCGTCCGAGGCGCTTACCAACGTGGTCCAGCACGCCTACGACGGCGCGGAGGGCAGCGTGTACGTTGCATCGGCGGTGGCCGGGGACGAGCTGTGGGTACTGGTGTCCGATGACGGGGTCGGCCTGCGTGCGGGCCGCAGCAATCGAGGGCTGGGAGTTGGGTTGGCGCTGATCGCCTGCCTGGCCGACACGTTCTCGGTGCTGAAGCGCTCGTCCGGCGGCACCGAGCTGCAGATGCGCTTCGGGCTACAGGCGCGCAAGACCTCCGAGTCCGATCGGCGTCTACGTACGGTCTCCTCGGCGAAGACCGCCGCCTGATTCACCGGCGCGGGTCGGTCTCCTCGGCCACTTCTCCGGCCTCACCTCGCTTCTCGACCACGACATATTCCGGCCGTGTGCCTACGACGACCTCCAGTGACGGGCGCACGTGACCGGGCGACACCAGGAACCTCCTGGGGTGCGCGCGGATGTCCTCGTACTCGGCGATCGTCAGCTCTAGGAGCTGGTTACAACCGAGCTGGGCGCACTCGCAGCGAAAGCCCACAGGCTCGTGCTCCTCACCGGGCCACTGCCCCCGCTCGATCGCCTCGTTGATCTCGCGGAAGGTCGCCTCGTTCGCCGCGGTGCGGGCCTCAGCCCCACGCTCCATACCGGGATCCTTCCACGTCGCGGTGAGCGCCGCAATCGCGCCTGTCGGGCGTGACACCGCGGGCGATTATGGATAGCATCGACGGCGAGGTGACCTGGGGATTCGTCTGGTTGATGCTGGCCCTGAAGATCCCGCTCGCGATGCTGATCTACATCGTGTGGTGGGCGGTCAGGCAGGAGCCAGACGCGCCGTCGAGCGACGACGACGGCGGGATCAGGCGGCGGGAGCGGCCGCACCCTCCCAAGCCGTTCCCTCGCCGTCCGCGCCGAGGACCGCATGGCGACCCGGCACCGCCGGCGCCCGCGCGAGTACGCACCGTGTGCGCTCGCGCGCGCGTGCTCGAGCACTAGAGACAGAGACCCTGTCGACGTCGTGGCCCTCGGATCCGCAGTCGCTGGCAGACTTGTCCGGATGAGTGGCGGGATAGCGCGCGAGCGCTCGGCTCACGCAGAGGAGCAGCCGCGAGAGGCGGTCGCCGCGTCGGTCCTCTCCGACGGCACGATCCTCGAGCTCATCGACAGCGGCCGGATCAGGATCGAGCCGTGGGACCCGGCGCTGGTCCAGCCCGCGAGCGTCGACCTGCGGCTGGGCGATTCCTTTCGCGTGTTTCACAATCACCGCGCCTCGGCGATCGACCTGCGCGATCCGCCGTCAACTCTTACGGAAGAGGTGGTGATCGGACCCGAAGAGTCGTTCGTGATCCACCCCGGCGAGTTCTGCCTCGGGCGGACGCTCGAGTGGGTGGAGCTGCCGGATGACGTGGTCGCGCGAATCGAGGGCAAGAGCTCGATCGGGAGGCTCGGCCTGATCGTGCACGCCACTGCGGGGTTCTGCGATCCCGGCTGGAAGGGCACGCTGACGCTCGAGCTGAACAACCTCACCCGGATCCCGATCAAGCTGTACGCCGGCCTACCGATTGCGCAGTTGTCGTTCATGGCGCTCGATCGGCCCGCGCTGAGACCGTATGGGAGCCCGGGGCTCGGGAGCCACTACCAGGGCCAGCGCGCCGCGACCGAGAGCCGGTATGAGGGAGCGCGCGACCAGGATTCTCGATCGGATAGGGTCGGCCGGTGATCGGCCACATCCTCGCCGCCGCCGAGCCCTCGAAGGTTCCGTTCTACTTTGCTGGTGGCGCTTTTGCAGCCTGGGCCGTCGTGCTCGCCGCGATGGGGCTGACACGCCCGAGCTTCCCCTACTCGGAGCGCGGGGGACGTGCAGTGATGGGGATCAGCTTCGGGCTGATGGTCGTGGCGGTCGCCATGGCGATCGCGACGAGCAAGTAGTCAACGGGCGGGTACTACAGTCTTCGATAGCTCTCGTGCGCGGTGTGCCGTGGGGAGCGCCCGGCGATCGCCCCGAAAGGAGGGCCGGTGACCACAGAGACCAAACGACAGGACGGCTCCGGCGCAGCGACCTCCCAGGATTCGCTGTCGGTCGTAGACAACCGGACCGGCAAGCAGTACGAGATCCCGATCGAGGACGGCACGATCCGGGCGATGGAGCTGCGCAACATCAAGGTCGACGACGAGGACTTCGGCCTGATGAGCTACGACCCGGCGTTCCTGAACACGGCCGCATGTCGCTCCGCGATCACGTTCATCGACGGCGACAAGGGCGTGCTCGAGTACCGGGGCCATCCGATCGAGCAGCTTGCCGAGAAGTCGAGCTACCTCGAGGTCGCGTATCTGCTGATCCACGGCGAGCTTCCGACTCAGGACGAGCTCGCTCAGTGGCGGCACATGATCACGATCCACACGTTCGTGCACGAGAACATCAAGGAGTTCATGCAGGGGTTCCGCTATGACGCGCACCCGATGGGCATGCTCCTGGCCTCGGTCGGTGCGCTCTCGACCTTCTACCCGGAGGCGGCGGCGATCAAGGACACCGAAACCAGGTACCTCCAGGTGATCCGGCTGATCGCCAAGATGCCCACGCTCGCGGCGTTCTCGTTCCGCCACAACCAGGGCAAGCCCTACGTCTATCCGGACAACGACCTCTCCTATCCGGCCAACTTCCTCTCGATGATCTACAAGATGACCGAGCTCAAGTACGAGCCCGATCCGCGCCTCGAGCACGCCCTCGATGTGCTGTTCATCCTGCACGCCGACCACGAGCAGAACTGCTCGACGAGCGCGGTGCGAGGCGTCGGCTCCTCGCAGGTCGACCCGTACTCCGCTGTCGCTGCTGGCGTCGCGGCCTTGTACGGGCCGCTGCACGGGGGTGCCAACGAGGCTGTGCTGCGAATGCTCCGTCGCATCGAGAAGACCGAGAACGTCCCGGACTTCATCGAGGGCGTCAAGGCGGGCAAGGAGCGCCTGATGGGGTTCGGCCATCGCGTGTATAAGAACTTCGATCCCCGCGCGAAGATCATCAAAGCCGCCTGCGACGAGGTGTTCGAGGTGACCGGCAAGAACCCGTTGCTCGACATCGCCACGGAGCTCGAGAAGATCGCGCTCGAGGACGACTACTTCATCTCCCGCAAGCTCTATCCGAACGTCGACTTCTACTCGGGGATGATCTACGAGGCGCTCGGGATGCCCGTCGAGATGTTCCCGGTGTTGTTCGCGATCGGACGCACCAGCGGCTGGATCGCGCAGTGGCGGGAGATGATCGACGACGAGGAGCAGAAGATCGCTCGCCCGCGTCAGATCTATACCGGACCGCGTGGCCTCGATTACGTGCCGATGCACGAACGCGGCTGAGCGAGTGGGGTGACCGGTGAATGTTGCCGGGAGCTCCACTAGGCGGCCTGAGATGATCGGGCCGTGCCCTGGAAGCTCACAGTTCGCGCTGGTCCGCGGGTAGAGCACGATCATTTCGATGACCTCGAGGCGGCGGTTGCGGCGCTAGAGTCCCGCGCCCGAGAGGTGGCCCGCGCGGCGCCGCGGCGAGCTCTCGACACCAAAATCCGGCGCTTCGAGCCGGCGCAGCAGGTGAGCGCGCGCATAGAGCTGTCGGGTCCCGAGCGTGTGCTGGCTTCGGTGCGTGCCGGTGTCGACGTCCGCGGTGATGGCTCGGTCGTGCCGTACATCGGCCGGCTGCGGCGGCGGCTGGTCGAGCAGCGGGCGGGCGAGAGTCCGTACCGGGCGCTGCGGCGGGTGCTGGCGCGCTAGCCCGCGGTGTCCCGGTCGTCCGCCCGCCGTGTCGGTGCCAGTCGGAACGGCATTCAATGAAGGGGCCAGGTAGGGGACTGCGGACCCACGATCGCCCACTTTCCAGCGTGCATGGCGCGACAATCACCGCATTCGGGCAAGCGCATGACGCGTGATGCACACAGGAGGAGCCCAGTGCGCCAAGCGTGCGGGATCCCGCGACTGTTGACGCGCTATGCACCCTGCTTTCCGGAGTAACCCGCTGTGGCTGCGCGACACCCACCTTCGCACCCTCATTGATGCCGTTCCCTTACCCCACACGGCCGATGGAAGGCTGAGCCGCCGGCCGGCCTACAGAACGAGCGTCGCGCCGTGCTCGCGCAACCACCGTGCATGCTCGCGGTATGCAGGCCAGCATTCCTCGAGCATTCGCCAGAACAGCGGCGAGTGGTCGGGGATCTCGAGGTGGCACACCTCGTGCCAGACCACATAGTCGAGCACCGGCTCGGGTGCGAGCAGCAGCCGCCAGTTGAAGCTCATCGCGCCGGTGGGCGAGCAGCTGGCCCAACGCGTCCGCTGACCGCGGATCGTCAGCTTGGAGTAGGAGGTCCCCAGGCGCCGGCACGCCTGATCGAGCCGCGGCGCAATCTCTGCGCGTGCGGCCCGGCGGTACCAACGCTCGAGCGCGGGCTTGCACGCGGCTCCATCGGGCACCAACAGGTCACCACCAACTCGGTGAACCTGGGTACGGCCGAGCTGGGGCACGAGCCTGATCATCGCTCCGAGATACGGGACGGCGCCCCCCCGCGCCGCGACGGTGGCGGTGGCCCGCTCCAGCTCAGCCAGCCGGCGCTCGATCCACGGCCGCAGCTCGACGACGGCAACCGCAGCTTCGTGACGCGCGGCGCGGCGGGGCAGGACCACCTCGACACCACGGGCAGGATCGACGGTCACCCGTACGCGACGCGCCCGCTGCGAGCGGCGGATTCGGTAGGCGATCGCCGTGTCAGGGAGGGTCTGCGCCGGCGTGTGCGAAGCGATCTGCGCCACGGCGGGACAGGGTACGGTGGAGTCCCGACATGCCCGCTTTCCCTCGGCTGACAGACCCGCTGGCAAACGAGCACGTGATGCTCCGCGATGCGGCCGAACGCGACATCCCCGAAGTCCTGATCGCCTATCAGGATGACCCGGAGCTGTGCGCGCGCCTCGGGAGGGAGCGGCCCCCCAGTGCCGCGGAGCTCGGGCAGGCCGCAGAGCGAGAGGCGGCCGAGCGCGCGGCCGGGACGAGCGCGGAGTTCACGATCCTGGTGCCGGGTTCCGACGTGTGCGCAGGACAGCTGAACGTCCACCACGTCGACTGGGACCACGCCCGCGGCGAGCTCGGCATCTGGCTCTCGCCGCAGTCGCGGGGAGTGGGGCTCGGCAGCGGGGCGTTGCGGCTGGCGAGCGAGTGGTTGCTGCGGGAGTCCGGGCTCGAGCGGGTGGAGCTGCTGACCGAGCCGGACAACGAGCCGATGCTAGGGGCCGCTCGCGCGGCGCGGTTCGTGCACGAGGGCGTGCTGCGCTCGTATCTGCTCGAGCGCGGTCAGCGGATCGATGCCGCGATCCTGTCCCTGATCCGACGGGATCTGCCGAGCTGATGCGGTACTGGCGCGTGAAGCTGCCTCCGGGGGTTCGTTCTCCGTTCGACGTGTACGTCAACGGCGTTCCGCAGGAGCTCGGGGTCGACTACCGGATAGCCGGCGGTGAGCTGCTGTTCGAGCGGGAGCTCGTCTCCCAGAAGCTCGGGTTCTGGGCGTGGTTCATGGGGTTCTGGGGGATCGGGACCTACAAGCGAAACGACGAGGTCGACGTCCGCTACGAGCGCGACGGCCAGCCGATGGTCGCCCACGCGCTCGCCATCATTCCGCCGTCCTCACCACCTCGCGCCTGACCCACGGTCGCAGCAGGTTCAGCGCGGACAGGATCGCTCTGGTCGCTGGGGAGCGGTTGAGCGTGTAGAAGTGGATCCCGGGAGCGCCCCGGGCCAGCAACTCGGCGCATTGCAGCGTGGCGTAGGCGACGCCGAGCTGGAGGACGGCACTCGGGTCGTCCTCGCGCCACTCGAGCGCCTCGAGTAGGGCTTGCGGGATGCTCGCGCCGCACATCCCCGTGATCGTCTTGATCTGGCCGACGTTGGTGATCGGCATGATCCCGGGGATGATCGGGACCTCGATCCCGGTCGCCCTCGCTTCGTCGAGGAAGCGGAAGTAGAGCTCGTTGTCGAGGAACAGCTGCGTGATCAGGAACGAGGCCCCGCTGCGCACCTTCTCCGCCAGGAAGCGCAGGTCACTGGCCATGTCCGGGGCCGCGGGGTGGACCTCCGGGAAGCAGGCGGCACCGATGCAGAACGGGTAGTCCTCGCGGATCAGCGCCGCCAGCTCGGTCGAGTAGTGAAGCCCCTGCGGGTGAGGCCGCCATTCCGTCTCGCCGCGGGGTGGATCACCGCGCAGCGCCAGGACGTTGTCGATGCCCGCCGCGGCGATCCCGTCGAGCGTCTGATGCAGGTCCTCCCGACTCGAGCCGACGCAGCTGAGATGGGCCATCGCCTCGATTCCGAGATCGTTCTTGATCCACTTGGTCAGCTCGACCGTGCGGGCCCGCGTGGAGCCGCCGGCCCCATACGTAACCGAGACGAAATCGGGCTCGAAGGCCCGGAGGTCCTCGAGCGTGTCCCGGAGGTTCCGCTCCCCCTCGTCGCTCTTGGGCGGGAAGAACTCGAACGAGAACACCGGCTCATCGCTGGTGGCGAGGATCTCGTCGATGCGCACTGCGCGCCACCGTACAACCTTGACAATGATGTGTCAAGGTTGGCCTGGAACCATCTCGTGGCCGACGAGGTAGACCGGGTGGACTCGGCACGGTCTCCGTCGCGGGCCCGGCCGATCGACGACGCGGCGGCTTGCGCCAGCCGGCCGAACGTTACATTCGTCGACCTCGCTCACACGGGTGTCACCTTTGCCCGCGCCAGGCGGGCGTACGTCACAATCGTTCGGCGTGGAAGATCGATTGTCACGTTCGCCCGTTGTCCGGTCAGCTGGCTAGGGAACGATCGACCTCACCCGGCTCGCCAGAGCTCGCCGTCATCTCCCTCGCGACCGACCGCGCCCACTCTCGCCAGGTGGGTCAGGTAGCACAGCGTCTCGAGGATCCACCACCGGGCCGTCGCCTCAGTTAGCGGCTCGCCGTGCACGAGCGGGGCGATCTCGAGCGCGGTTCGGGGCTCAGCGCGGATGGCCTTGAGCGTCGCGTCGAGGCGCTCGCGGACGAGGCGGCGGTTGCCTTCGATGTGCCCGGGAACGTCGAAGAACGGACGTCCATGGCCGGAGACGCAGAGCCGCGCGTCCAGAGCCTCCACGACCTCGAGCGAGCGGAGAAACTCGCCGACTGGGTCGGGCGTCCAGCCGTAGTCGAAGAACAGCGAGATGCGACCCAGGAGGTGGTCGCCGGAGATCAGCAAGCGGCGCTCGCGCTGGAAGAAGCACACGTGCGAAGGCGCGTGGCCGGGGGTCTCGTGGACAGTCCACTCGCCGAGATCGGTCTCGATCGTCAGCCCGTCGCGCAGCGGCCGGTCCGGCTCGAGCACCCGGGCGACTCCCGAGGGCGCATCCCTCGCCCGCTCGGCGTAGCGGTGGAGCGCCTGCTCGGGCACCCCGCTCTGGCGACCGATCTCGAGCATTCGCGCGAGCGCCAGCGATGGATCGGTTGCGGTGCGGACGGCATGCTCGAGGTTTGGATGAATCCACAGCTCGCAACCGGCTCGGTCGCGGATCGGCGCGGCCTGGCCCCAGTGGTCTGCGTGAGCGTGGGTGCAGGCGATCAGCCGAACCTGTTCGAGGCCTAATCCGACCTGGTCCATCGCCCGCTCGAGCTGCGAGAGCGAGCCGGGCTCGTGCATTCCGGTGTCGAACAGGACGATGCCGGATCCGGCGGAAACTGCCCACGCGTTGCAGTGCGGCACCCCCTCCCACGGCAGCGGCAGCCGCAGGCGCCACAGCCCGGGCAGGACGCGTTCGCCTCGGCCAAGCTCGCGGGCCCTGGCCACCATGGCGCGGACGATATTGCGCCCGCGTAGACTGGCGCGCTGCGATGGCCACCGCGGAGGTAGCCAAGCGGTACTTCGAGGCGCTCAACGCCCACGATCTCGAGCGTGCGGTGGAGTGCTGGGCGCCGGGAGGGATCGATCGCGTCGTCGGCGCGCAGCTGGAGCTGGAGGCACCCCACGCCATCCGCCGGTACTTCGCGGGGCTGTTCGCCGCATTCCCGGACTGGCGCTTCGAGGTGCTCGACATGACCACCTCAAGAGGCCGCACGGCCGTCCGGTGGCGTGGCGGCGGCACGTTTGCGGGCCCGAGCAACTTCCAGGGCTTCGCCCCCAACGGCGCCCGGGTCGAGGTGGAGGGATGCGACGTGCTGAGCGTGTCGGACGAGTTGATCGAGCGCAACCACGCCTACGCCGACAGTGGCGACATCGCCCGCCAGCTTGGATTCCTGCCGCCGGTGGGATCCCCGGCCGAGGCCCGACTGGCCAAGCTCGCCAACGTGCGCACCCGCATGCAATCGCTCATCCGCGGCGGCGAGCCCGAGCGGATCGCCGACGGGGTATGGATCCTGCGCGGCGGCCTTCCGACGAAGACCATGAACGTGTACCTGATCACGGACGGCAACAAGGTCACGGTGTTCGATGCCGGCAGCTCCGACATGAGCGCGGCGATCGCCACTGCCGCGGCTCGCCTGGGCGGGATCGAGCGCGTCGTTCTGGGGCACGCGGATGCCGATCACCGCGGAGCCGCACCGGCGCTACGCGCTCCCACGTACTGTCATCCAGCCGACCGCGCGGCGGCCGAGTCCGAGGCCGCCCAGCGCCCGTACTGGGACTTCTCGAAGCTCGACCCGCACGGGCGATTCCTGCTGAAGAGGCTGATCCCGATGTGGGACGGCGGCGCCGTGCCGATTACGGACACGGTGCAGGAAGGCGATGAGGTCGCGGGCTTCAAGGTCGTCGACCTGCCGGGGCACGCACCCGGCCTGATCGGCCTGTTCCGGGAGACGGACAAGCTCGCGCTGGTGTCCGATTGCATCTACACACTCGATCCCCAGACCGGGTGGAAAGGGCCCGCCCGCGTTCCCCACCCAGCGTTCAACTGCGACACCGAGCAGGCTCGCGCCTCGATCCGCAAGCTCGCGGCTCTCGACCCGACGGTGGTGTGGGCAGGACACACCGATCCGGTCACCGGCGATGTCGCCGGGCAGCTCGAGCGCGCCGCCTCGGCGTAGCGGTGGGGCGCCGGCAGCGCCACCGCAACCGAGCGGCGGGCGCGGCGCCCGGCCCGAGCGCTCCGGCGCGCGATTTCCGCGACGAGGAGGGCAACGTGCTTGCGCTGCGCGGGTCCCTGACGGCCGG
The DNA here is from genome assembly GCA_955652345.1 of uncultured Solirubrobacteraceae bacterium. Taxonomy (GTDB): domain Bacteria; phylum Actinomycetota; class Thermoleophilia; order Solirubrobacterales; family Solirubrobacteraceae; genus Palsa-465. Next base: position 10,903 of record CATPBV010000296.1, read on the forward strand.
CGCCCGCAGCCAATATGCGGCGATCCTCGCAGGTGGGCTCGAGCGCGAGGACGCTTGGCAGCGCGCAGCGGAGTTCCTGTTCGAGCGCCTCGCGGTCTCGTGGACGATCGCGGGTCTCGAGATCACCCGGCAACGGGAGTTGCTCGGCCGCTACCGGATGGCATCTGGCGCGGAGCGGCAGTTCGTGAGGCAGGCGCTCCGCGAGCACCTGGCCGAGCATTTTCCCGAGCTTCAGGCGCCATGAACGCTGCCCCCGATCCAGAGCGGCTCGCAGAGCTACTGTGCGACTGGTCGCTGGAGGTCCGAGAGGGCGACCAGGTGCTGGTGACGATGACGCTGCAATGCATGGAGCTCGTGAGAGCTGTTCACGGCGCGATTCTCGAGCGCGGTGCGTTTCCGCTGATGCGTCTCTCACCGACCGAGTTCGCCGAGGACTTCTACCGGCACGCCGGCGAGAGACAGCTCGACTCGTTTGCCCCAATCGAGCTCGACGAGCTCCGCGCGGCGGATTGCCTCCTGGGGGTCTACGCACCGGCCAACACCAGCGCCTTGGCCGGGGTCGACCCGACGCTGATTGCACGCGCAGCCCGGGCAAGAGCGCCGCTCCTGCAAGCGCGGATGGCCGCTGATTTTCGATCGTGCGGAACGCTGTGGCCAACGCCGGCGCTCGCGCAACAGGCGAGGATGGGCGACACCGAATACGCGGAGTTCGTCACGCGGACGCTGTTCCTCGATCGGGCCGATCCGATCGCAGCGTGGCGAGCGCTCAGCGGACGTCAGGCAGAGCTGATCGGCAGGCTCTCACTCGGCCACGAGGTCCGTATCGAAGCACCGGGAACCGACCTGCGCCTGGGAATCGAGGGAAGGACCTGGATCAACTCCGATGGGAAGGGCAACATGCCAAGCGGCGAGGTCTTCACGGGCCCGCACGAGCGCTCCGCCAACGGCCGAATCAGGTTCGGGATTCCATCGAACCCACGCGGAGTCGAGATCGAGGCCGTCGAGCTGACGTTTGTCGACGGCGAGGTAGTGGATGCTCGTGCGGCTCGTGGCGATGACTACCTCCAGGCCGTGCTCGCGACCGACGCAGGCGCACGGCGCCTGGGCGAGCTAGGGATCGGCACGAACTTCGGTATCGATCGGCCGACCGGCTCGATCCTGCTCGACGAGAAGATGGCGGGGACCGTGCACCTTGCGCTCGGGCGCTCGTATCCCGAGACCGGTGGATGCAACGTTTCCGCGCTTCACTGGGACCTGATCTGCGATCTGCGCGACGGCGGGTCGATCACGATCGACGGGGAGCCGCTCGAGCTCACCGCGGTTTAACTACAGTCTGTGTTAGCCGAGCGGGCGTGGCCCGTTAGCGGTCCAGGCGACGAGGTGACGTCCGGTGGCCGAGGCCTGGTAGTACAGGATCGCACCGGTCCGGACCGGATAGATCTGCCACTTGAGCCCGCTACCCGGATTCACCGAAAGGATCATGTAGCTGAGGCTGGACTCGCCGACATGGGCCGAGGCGGCGATCTCCCTCGCGAGCTTCGCGGGGGCGGCCGCGCTGAGCTGCCTCAGCGGGAAGTGAGTCTGCCCGGAGCTGCCCGCTGAAGTGCTGCCGGCGTACGCGCCGTTCGCCTCGATCACCACTTGGCGCGCGCTCCCTCCGCTGACGAACGTGAGGAGGAGGTAGCCGGGGTAAATCGTCGCGTCCTCGAGCTGGCTGTCTCGTGTGAGGTGGGCGCGAGCGATTGTCAGGGCCTTGGCGAGATTCGGCGTCTTGAACAGAGATAGTCTGTCGGCCGCCTTCACCGAGCTCGGATTGAAGGAGGGCGCGCCTGTGCTCACGGTGCTCGTGGTTGTGCTCACGGGGCTCGTGCCTGCGCTCACGGGGCTCGTGCCTGCGCTCTTGTACTTCGCGGCGACCGTGCTCGACAGCTCGGCCGCGCCGGCCAACGCGGCGGCCCACACGACAAGTGCGATCAGCAGCTTCATCGTCTACAGCCTGTTGAGCAGCTTGGCTTTCTCGGACTCGAACTCCGCGTTGCTGAGCGCCCCGGCCTTGTGTAGGTCCGAGAGACGGGAGATCTGATCCAGCAACCCGGAGGTCTGACTCGCAGCTGGTCCCGCGGGGGCGGCTGGGGTCGCCGACCAACTTGGCGAACTCGCCGGAGAGGTAGCCGAGGCCGCAGTCTGCACACGTCCGGCACGCCGCGAGGTAGCCGATCGTCCATTCCGCACACGTCCGGCGTGCCGCGACGTACGCGATCGTGTAGCACGTGCACGTCCCGCTCCGCGCATGGCTCCACCCAGCATCGAGCCGGCGGCGATCACGCCGGGCACGAGGAAGCCGCCGCCGAACAGCAGGCCGAAAGTCTTGGCGAATGACGCCGCGTGTGTGTCGAAGCTGAGCGTGAATGCTCCGACGCCGATCGCCGGAAACAGCGTCGCGAAAATCAGGGTCGGGCTGCCGGCGACCAATGCGCCGATCACGTTGCCGATGACTCCGCCGGCCATGAAGAGGATCCATAGGCCCGTTCCGGGCGGGCAGGTCGGAACCGGTCCGTACTGGCTGTAGCCGCTCGATGAACAACTTCCAGTCGCGATCAGGTGGTGGATGCCGACCCCCACCAAGACCGACGAGAACAGCACCAGGGCAACCCCGATGACCACTCGTGCGCTTGGTTGAGGAATGCCCATGGCTCCTGTCGCTTCCCGCCGTCAGGCTCCAGACCCGA
>CATPBV010000297.1 GCA_955652345.1 uncultured Solirubrobacteraceae bacterium
CAACGGGGTCGCGGCCGGAGCAGGGTCCGTGATCGCGCTGGCGGCCGACTTCCGCCTGCTCGCGAAGTCGGCCTCGTTCGCGTTTCTGTTCACCCGGGTCGGCCTCGCCGGGGCGGATATGGGCTCGGCGTATCTGCTGCCACGGATCGTCGGTCTCGGGAGAGCCACGGAGCTGCTGATGCTCGGCGACAAGATCGATGCCCGGCGCGCATACGAGATCGGCCTCGCGACCGAGGTCGTGCCCGACGACGAGCTGCAGCCCCGGACCGCGAAGCTCGCCGAGCGGCTGGCGAGCGGTCCCGCCTTCGCGTACGGCGCGACCAAGACGACGATCACGCGCGAGCTCGACATGGACCTTGGCGCCGCAATAGAGCACGAGGCGGTAACCCAGGCGCTGCTGATGCACAGCGAGGATTTCGGCGAGTTCTATCGCGCGTGGGGCGAGGGCCGCAAGCCGGACTGGCGGGGCAGGTGAACAGAGCGGTCAACCCCCCGGAGCTGCCAAGGCCAAGCGGCTTCTCCCACGCGATCCAAGCGGGCAACACCGTCTACCTCGCCGGACAGATCGGCGACGGCGAGACGCTCGCCGAGCAGTTCGACAGCGCCGCAGCGAGCCTGCTCGTGGCGCTGAAGGCGGCCGGCGGGACCTCGGACGACCTCGTGTCGCTGCAGGTGTTCGTGACCGACGTCCGCGAGTACCGCGCGGCAATGCGCGAGCTCGGGGACGTGTGGCGCAAGCACTTCGGCCGCCACTACCCGGCGATGGGCTTGTTCGGTGTAACCGAGCTGTTCGATCCGCGCGCGAAGGTGGAGCTGATGGGCGTCGCGGTCCTGTCGGCATGAACGACGTTCACCTGTCGGCCGAGCAACGCGAGCTGTACGGGGACACGCAGGCGCTGGCGAAGGAGGTGTTGCACCCGATCGCGGCCGAAGGACAGCCGGGGCGCGTCAACCGGCGACTGGTGAAGGCACTTGCGGACCACGGCCTACTGCCGCGCCTGTTCGGCGCGTCCGGCACGAACGCGATGACCCTGTGCCTGATCCGCGAGGCGCTCGCGCGCGAATCCACCGACGCCGAGTCAGCGCTCGCGCTCCAGGGCCTCGGCGCGCACCCGATCCTGCGGGCCGGCACCGACGCCGTCAAGGACCGCTGGGTTCCCTCGGTCGCCGACGGGACCGCGATCGCGGCGTTCGCGCTGACCGAGCCAGACGCCGGCTCCGATGTGCAGGCGCTCAGCCTGACGGCGCGCCGCGACGTCGGCGGCTACAGGCTCACCGGCGAGAAGCTGTGGATCTCGAATGCTCCAGAGGCCGACGTCTATACGGTGTTTGCCCGCACCGAGGAGGGAATCACCGCGTTCGCCGTCCCCGGCGACGCCGAGGGCCTGAGCGGCGAACATCGGGAGCTGCTCGTCCCCCACGCAATCGGCAGCCTGCGATTCGACGACGTCCACGTCCCGCGCGAGAGCATGCTCGGGTCGCCGGGCGAGGGATTCAAGGTCGCGATGCGCACGCTCGATCTATTCCGCCCCAGCGTCGGCGCGGGCGCGATCGGGATGGCCCGCCAGGCGCTCGACCTCGCGATCGCGCACACGGCGAAGCGCCAAGCGTTCGGCAGACCGCTCAAGGACAACCAGGCGGTAGCCCACCGAATCGCCGATCTCGCGACGAGAGTCCAGGCGGCACGGCTACTCGTCCACCAGGCCGCCGCCGCCCACGACGCCGGCGCACCTGACCCCGCGCTCGCCGCGATGGCCAAGCTGCTCGCGACCGAAACCGCCCAGGAGACGGTCGACGCCGCGCTCCAGTTCCACGGTGCGCAGGGCCTCGAACGCGGCCATCCGCTCGAGCACCTCTACCGCGAGGTGCGCGCGACGCGGATCTACGAGGGCGCCAGCGAGATCCAGCGAGAGATCATCGCCCGGCGGCTGTTTCGCGCGGCGGAGGCGGCGGCCGCGAGCGGCTGAAATCCGGCATGGACTACGGCGTCTTCCTTCCGGTGTCGGGTGCGGCGTGCACCCGTGCCGGGCTCACGCACGCTGCCCAGACGGCCGAGCGGCTCGGCTATACGACGGTGTGGGCCGCCGACCGGATCATCATCCCCTGGAAGATCGAGACTGACTACGCCTACAGCTGGTCTGGCTCATTCATCGTCCCGCCCGACAAGCCATTCCTGGAGTCGATGACAGCGCTCGCGTTCCTTGCGGGCGCGACCGACAAGATCAGGCTCGGGGTCAGCGTGCTCGTCACGACCTACCGCGACCCGGTTCACTGGGCAAAGGTCGCCGCGACGATCGACTGGCTGTCGGAGGGGCGGTTCATTCTCGGGGTGGGGATCGGCTGGATGGAGGAGGAGTTCGCCGCGCTCGGCCGCGCGGATCTGTTCCCCCGGCGAGCCCAGGTTGCCGAGGAGCAGCTCCGGGTCGCCCGCAACCTGTTCACCGAGGAGCACTGCAGCTTTCACGGAGAGCACTACAGCTACGAGGACATCGCCTTCCATCCGAAGGCCTATGACACTCCGATCCCGATCTGGTGCGGCGGCGAGAGCGCGGGCGCACAGCGCCGCGCCGGCGTCCACGGGGACGCGTGGTTTCCGTACTTCGCGCTGGTGACGCCCGAGGAGCTCGCCAGACGCTACGCGCGCGTACGCGACGCCGCGAGCAAGGCGGGGCGGGATCCCGACAGCGTCAGGCTCCATTGCTGCCTTTCGGTCGAGGTGACCGACGCGCCCGTCGAGCAGGAGCCAGACCGCCTGCGCGGCACCCCCGAGCAGGTGGCCGA
>CATPBV010000298.1 GCA_955652345.1 uncultured Solirubrobacteraceae bacterium
CGAATACAGCAGCTCCGGCAAGCAAATCGCGAGCTGGGAGCTGGCCGGAAAGATCGACGGCGTCGGCGGCGACCCGTCGGGGCATCGAGTGATCGCATCGGTCAACGAAGACGGCAACTCGAGCCTCTACACGATCACGCCGTCCGCGCCGAGCGGCCAGCAGGTCCGCCACTACACCTACTCCCCGGCGCCCGACTCTGGCTCGACCGGCGGCGTGCTGACGGGCGGCGGTAGCGACACCGTGACGGTCTTTCGCGGCCACATATACCTCAGCGCGTCGGCTCCGGCGACTCTTGGCGCGACCGCGGTCTTCCGGGCCGAGCTGAACCCGGGGACCGGGATTGCGACGTTGACACGGACGTTCGAGGACAGCTCGATGGCTCGGGATGCCGTGAATGGCGAGCGGGTCAAGCTCCATCTCACGGATCCCGACTCGAGCGCGGTTGTCCCTGTTGACAGCCCGCGGTACGGCGGCGACTTCGTGCTTGTCAGCCAGGGAGATCAGCAGCTCATCTTCGCGCGCCGCTTGACGCCGTCGTCGAATGACCTCACCCGCCTGCTGCTGAGACGCGGAAATGACCGCGCGGGCGTAGACGATGTCCGCTGGTCGGAGGGCAGGCACGGACGACTCATCGTGGTCGACAACAAGGCAGGCACGATGTATGCGGTCTCCGGCGACTTCAAGGCCGGGACGGCGTTCGGTTCGCTCGACACCGTCGGCAAGAACGCGAACACCACTGAGGTCGACACCATCGACCTGACGACAGGCCAACTGACGCCGTTCCTCACCGGCCTATCCACGGCGAAGGGGCTCCTCTGGCTTCCCGGTTGAGGTTCGCAGCGGTTCGCCGGGCCCAGTAGCTCCCCAGAAAGTCAACGGGTCGGCTCCGCGGAGCCGGGCCGGTTCGTTCGGCTACGGTCTTGCTGCGATGGGTGAGCGGTCGTTGGCCGAGGAGTGGGAGGCGCGGGCCGGCGACTGGGAGCGGTGGGTGCGTGTGCCGGGCCACGATCGTCACTTCCACCGCTACAACTGGCCGGCGTTCCTCGAGCTGATTCCGGATCCAGGAGTGCGACCCTGGACCTGGGCTGCGGCGAGGGCCGCGCGGGCCGGGTGTTGCGCGATCTCGGTCACCGGGTGACGGGCGTGGACGTTGCGCCGTCGCTCGCGGAGCTCGCTGCGGGGACTGCCACGTACGAGAGGGTCGTGGTCGCCGACGCTGCGGCGCTCCCGTTCGCCGACGTCACGTTCGACCTGGCGGTGGCGTTCATGTCGCTTCAGGACATGGACGACGCGGCCGGCGCGTTGCGGGAGACGGCACGAGTGCTCGTCCCGGGTGGACGTGTAGTTGCAGCGATCGTCCATCCGGTTGCGTCCGCACATCTCGGGCGCGAGGCGGCACAGCAGCGCACCTACTTCGAAGTCCAGCGGACGATTGATGACATCGAGCGTGACGGGCTCTCGTTCACGTTCCACCAGATCCATCGTCCGCTGCACGCCTGGTTTGCACTGTTCTTCGAGGCCGGTTTCGTGATCGAGGATGTTCGCGAGCCACGGCCGAGCGACGCGGATGTCGCCGCTGACCCCAGACTCGCCAAGGCTCGGTCCACGCCCGCGTTCCTCCACCTTCGTGGCTCCGTCCACGCTCGGTGATGCGGCTCCGCGGAGCCGGGTGTGGCTCCGCGGAGCCATGGCCGTTCGGAAAGGTCGAGACGTCACGTCGCCGTCTGGCGGCCGGCCACGCTAGCCCTCTCGTTCCGTCCGGCAGCCTCCATAGTATGGGAACACATGTTCGATACAGCTCTTCCCCAGCCCGGCCGTTGGATTGACCGAACGGGCTCACGGCGACTGTCTCTCGACCAGCTGGAGCACCAGATCTGCGAGCTCGCGGCGCACATCGCAGCGGCCACCTGCCGGTGGCTGATGCTGATCGCAGAGTTCGATGAACGCGAAGGGTGGGCCGAATGGGGAGTTCACTCGTGCGCGCACTGGCTCTCCTGGCGATGCTCGATCACGCCGCGGACGGCGCGTGACCACGTCCGGGTGGCGCGACGCTTGACCGAGCTGCCGCTGATCCGTGAGGCGTTTGGCTGCGGCGAGCTGACGTATTCCAAGGTTCGCGCGCTCGCACGAGTCGCCACGGAGGAAACCGAGACTGCCCTGCTCGAGATCGCGCGCCACGCGACCGGAGCGCAGCTCGAGAAGCTCGTCCGCGGGTACCACGGAGCCCTGAGGGCGTCGGTCGGCGCGGCACAGCTTGCGCACGAACGGCGGTTCATGAGCTGGCACTGGGACGACGACGGCTCACTTCGCCTCGACGCCCGGCTCACCGCCGACGAGGGCGCGCTCGTGCTTGCGGCGTTGAATGCAGCCGAGGGGCCGCCGCAGGAGAACCAGGACGCGCAGGAGAATCGGGACGCGCGGCAGACGCGCGCCGATGCGCTCGTTAGCCTCGCGCGCTCCGGGCTTGCCTCGGATGGAGCAGATCGACCCGCCGGCGACCCTTGCGAGCTCGTCGTTCACGTCGACGCCGACAGCCTGGCCGCGGATCGGATCGTCGAGCGCTCCGACTGGCCGACGGACCCGCGCTCGCGCCGGAGACGGTCAGGAGGCTTGGATGCGATGCCGCGATCGTGCGAATCGTCGAACGCGACGGCCAGCCGTTGAGCGTCGGTCGCCGGACGCGGACGATTCCGCCCGCGCTGAGGCGCGCGCTGCGAAGCCGGGACGAGGGCTGCCGGTTTCCGGGGTGCGGACATCGGAGGTACCTGCACGCGCACCACATCCATCACTGGGCGCGGGGTGGCAAGACCGAGCTCGAGAACCTGGTGCAGCTCTGCTCGTACCACCACCGGCTCGTACACGAGGGTGGATTCCAAGTCGATCGCAGCGGGTCGACAGGGTTCAGGTTTCGCCGGCCCGATGGGCGCCGGATCGCAGAGGCGCCGCAGTGCGGGACCGTTGCCGGTCCTGGGCTGATACGCCGGCACCGGCGGGACGGGCTGAATCTGGACGGCGACACGTGTCGACCGCTGTCCGCGGGCGACCGGATCGACTACGGGCTGGCCGTCGAGCTGCTGTGCGTTCGTGCCCGGGGGTCGCCCCTCAGCTAGCGTTCGCGGGGTGCACAATCCCCGTGAGTTCGGAAAGCCCCTTGCCATCGGCGCGCCGGCGCCGCGACTCGAGATCCCGTTCAAGCCGTCGAGGATGATCCACTTCTTCGACCCGAGCAACGAGAAGATGGCCGCGAAGCTGCCTGAGCTCGCCGCGCAGGCCGACATCCTGCTCGGCAACCTGGAGGATGCAGTGGCTGTCGATCGCAAGGAGCCCGCCCGCGCCGGCCTGGTGAAAATTGGCAAAGAGATCGACTTTGGCGAAGCGGCGCTCTGGACTCGGGTCAACAGCTTGGAGTCGCCATGGGTTCTCGACGACGTGACCACCCTGGTCGGCGAGATCGGCGACAAGCTCGAGGTGATCATGGTCCCGAAGGTCGAGGGCGCGTGGGACATCCACTATGTCGATCGGCTCCTCGCCCAGCTCGAGGCGAAGGCCGGGCTGACGCGCCCGATCCTCGTGCACGCGATTCTGGAGACGAGCCTCGGTGTGGTCAACCTCGAGGAGATCGCGACCGCAAGCCCTCGGATGCAGGGGATGAGCTTCGGACCGGCGGACCTCGCAGCATCGAGGCGCATGAAGACAACCCGCGTCGGCGGCGGCCACCCGGGCTACCTGGTGATCAGCGACCCCGATCCGGACGACCCGCAGGCGCCGCGCCGGATCGCCCAGCAGGACCCGTGGCACTACTCGATCGCGCGCATGGTGGATGCGTGCACCTCGGCGGGGATCCTGCCGTTCTACGGCCCCTACGGGGACATCCGCGACGTCGAGGGCTGCGAGGCCCAGTTTCGCGCCGCCTTTCTGCTCGGGTGCGTTGGGGCATGGTCACTGCATCCGGTCCAGATCGAGATCGCCAAGCGCGTGTTCAGCCCCGATCCGGAGGAGGTCCGGTTCGCCAAGAAGGTGCTCGAGGCGATCCCGGACGGCCGCGGCGTGCACATGATCGACGGGAAGATGCAGGACGACGCAACCTGGAAGCAGTGCAAGGTGATGGTCTCGCTCGCCGAGATGCTCGCCCACAAGGATCCCGACCTGGCGGAGGCGTACGGCTTTGCGTATATCGGCCAAAGCTGACTATGCCGTGCGCGCGGCGGTCGAGCTGGCGGCGACCCCAGGTGAGCGGCCGGTCAAGGCGGAGCTGATCGCCAAAGCGCAGGAGATCCCGCTCAACTTCCTCGAGAACATCCTGGGCGAGCTGCGGCACGCGGGAATCGTCCGCAGCCACCGCGGCGCCGAAGGTGGCTTCCGGCTCGCCAGGCCGCCGGATCGGATCACGATCGCCGACATCATCCGTGCGGTCGAGGGCCCGCTGGCGAGCGTGCGCGGCGGCCCGCCCGAGGAGACCTCCTATCCGGGCGCGTCGGAGGCGCTGCCCAGGGTGTGGATCGCGGTGCGGGCGAACCTGCGCAAGGTCGTCGAGCACGTGACGGTTGCCGACGTGGCGGGCGGGAAGCTGCCCGCCCCGATCGAGCGGCTGGCGAAGGATCCGGAAGCCTGGCTCACGCGCTGACGGCAGCGGGCGTATGCGCATACACCACGTCCCCGGGAACTAGCTCCAGCTCGTCCGTCTGCGCTCGCGTCAGCTGTGCGCGCGCCGCCTCCCCTCCCGCGAGCTCTAGCTCGATCCGGACCTCAAACCCGAGATGGACCACGCGGGAGACCCGTGCCTGCACGGCGCCGTCGCTCGGCTCCAGCGTGAGCGTCACGTCGTGCGGGCGAACCAGGCGATCGCCGAGCCGGCTGACCGGTCCGAGGAAGCCCATCACGAACTCATTGGCCGGAGCGTCGTAGACCTCGCGCGGGGCGCCCACCTGCTCGATCCCCCCGGCGTGCATAACCGCGATCCGGTCGGAGACCTCCATTGCCTCCTCCTGGTCGTGGGTGACGAGCACGGTGGTGACTCCCTGCTCGTCGTGCAG
>CATPBV010000299.1 GCA_955652345.1 uncultured Solirubrobacteraceae bacterium
GCGTTCTGCTTGAGCTGCTCCCGGTAGCCGATAGCGTCCATGTACACCACGGCGACGGGCCATGGTCCCTCGCCATCGGGATGGACGATGAAGGTGGTCATCTCCCCGTCGCTCGTGGGGACGTGGATCTCGCGCTCTGTCATCAGGGCCTCCGGCTCGGCATTCTGCCTTGATCTCGTCTACACAGGCACGCGCATGAGATTCCTGCACGTCACCCTTAGGGCTCAGAGCGATCAGGTTGCAGAACTGAACGACTTCTATCGCCGTGAGCTGGGGCTTGACTCCCTGAACGCCGGCGCCAGCGAGGTGTGCCTCACCGTCGGCGAGACGCTGCTGAGCTTCCGGCCCGGGGCGGGCGAGCCGTTCTACCACTTCGCCCTGCTGCTTCCGGGCGACCGCTTCGCCCAGGCGCTCGAGTGGGCGCGAGCTCGGACGCCGCTCCTATCGGACCCGCACTCAGGCGAGGTCGTGTTCGATTTCGAGGACTGGAGCGCGCACGCGTGCTACTTCCACGACCCGGCCGGCAACATCGTCGAGCTGATCGCTCACCGCGGGATCGGCGAGGCTTCGACACAAGGGGAGTTCGAAGCCAGCGAGCTGATCGGGCTGTCCGAGCTCGGGCTCGTGGGAGACCCGTTGACGATGGCGAGCGCGCTGTCGAGCAGGCTCGGCCTCGAGCTCTGGGACGGCACCGTGACGGGGCCGGGCCGGCTGGCTTTCGTCGGACGGAAGGCGCGCACGCTGATCCTGTCGGATGCCGGCCGGGGCTGGCTTCCGACCGGCCGACCCGCTGAGGTCCACGACGTCGACGTGGTGCTCTCGGGCTCGCCGCACGGCGAAGTCACACTCGAGGCATCCCGGTACCGAATCGCCCGGCGCGGCGAATGACGGTGGGTCGGGTGGTGGCTCTGGTGCAGTCGGGACACTACGATTCATGCTCGGCGCGGCCGGCGGCCCCGCCGACGGGAGGTTGTGACTGCTACGGGGAGGTCCGCAGCGGAGCTGCACCGCAACTCCAGCAGTAAGAGCGCGAGCCGCGCACTGATCGTCGTCGCGGTGGTGCTCCTCGCTGGCCTCGCGGCGATCGCGAGCCGGTCGCCGCTGGGCGGCGCCTCGCCATCCTTCCCCGCTTCAGCCGGTGGCTCGCCGCCGGAGATTCCGACCCCTTGGGTGATCGCGCTGATGGTCGTCGGCGGCGCCGTGGCCCTGTTCACGATGATCTACTCCTTGCGGACGGGCGCGAGGCTCGGAAGCGCGAGAAAGAGAGGCGGGAAGTCGTTCGGCCTGGCCTCCGCCCTGCAACTGGTCGTGCTGGTGGGAATGGTCGCGCTGGCCGTCACGCTGCTCGCCCATAGACGCAATCCGCACCGGCCAGCCGGGCTCGGTGCGGTCGGCAGGGCCGGGCACGGGGCGCACTCCGGCGGCACGGCGCTCCCATTCATCGGGTGGTTTCCATACGTCGCGCTAACCGCGCTGGTGGTGATCGACCTGGTGATTCTCGCCGTCGCTTTCGCCCCGGTTCGCCGTGGCGACGCGACCGTCTCCTCCCCGGACGTCGCCCGCTCTGCCGCCAGGGCATCGCTCGACGCCCTCGACAGCGAGCCGGATCCACGACGAGCAGTGATCGCCGCCTATCGGCGGATGGAGCTGGCGCTGTCGGACGCAGGCCTCCCTAGGCGGGCGGCCGAGTCACCGCGGGAGTATCTGCGCCGGGCGCTCGGATCGCTCGAGGTGAGCGCAGGCCCGGTTGGGACGTTGACCGGCCTGTTCGAGCGCGCTCGCTTCAGCGTGCGGTGGATCGGCGAAGCGCAGCGGGATGAGGCGGTCGTGGCGCTGGTCGCGCTGCGCGACGAGCTCGAGGTGGAGCGCGATGCGGCTCGCAGCTGAGTTTGTGGCGATCCTTGCCGGAGCGGTCGCGATGATCGCCCTGATCCCGCGCGCCGCCCGCCGCAAGCGCCGCCGTCGCCCTCGCGAGCAGCCACTGCGCCCGGCCGATCTGGTGCGACTCGAGCGTCTGGTGGTGACGGGCCGATCGAGCGCCGGGGACGTCCACCAGCGCCTGCGCCCGGTCCTGCAAGAGGTGGCGGCAGCCCGGCTGCGTCCTCACGGCGTGTGGCTGAACCGAAATCCTGAGCAGGCACGTGCGCTGCTCGGCGACGAGCTGTGGGAGCTGTTGCGCACTGACCGCCCGCGGCCGGCCGACCCCCGTGCGCCCGGGCTCTCGCTCGAGCAGCTCGGCGCCGCGATCACTCGACTGGAGCACCTGTGACGCAGATCGTCCCTGCGCTCGACCTGGAGGATGTCGCGGTTCGCTCGAGGCGAATCATCGATGAGCTCGAGCGGGCGATCGTCGGTAAGCGCGAGGCCCTCGAGCTCGCGCTCGCCGCGCTGCTCGCCGATGGCCACGTCCTGATCGAGGACTATCCGGGTCTCGCAAAGACGCTGTTCGCCAGGTCGTTCGCCGCCGTCACCGGCACGCGCTTCGCGCGCGTGCAGTTCACACCTGACCTGATGCCCTCCGACGTCACCGGCGCGTCGATCTTCAATCAGCGGACCGGCGACTTCGAGTTCCGGCCCGGGCCGGTGTTCACGAACGTGCTGCTCGCTGATGAGATCAACCGCGCCCCGCCGAAGACTCAGGCCGCGCTACTCGAGGCGATGCAAGAGCATCAGGTGACCACCGACGAGCGCACCCGCCCGCTCGAGCGCCCATTCCTCGTGCTCGCGACGCAGAACCCGATCGAGTACGAGGGCACCTACCCACTCCCCGAGGCCCAGCTCGACCGTTTCCTGATCAGGATGCGGATCGGCTACCCCTCGGCGGAGGACGAGTGGGAGATCCTCGAACGCCGGGTGGAGCGACGGTCCGAGGAGGTCCATCTCGACCCGGTCGTCGACCGCGAGGAGCTGATCGCGATGCAGTCCGCGATCGAGACCGTCCACGTCGCCCCGAGTATCGGCCGCTACATCGTTGCGCTGGTCGGCGCAACGCGCCAGAACCCGAGCATCCAAGTCGGCGCGAGCCCGCGCGGCACGCTCGCGCTGATGAAGCTGGCGCGGGTGAAGGCCGTCCAGGACGGGCGCGAGTTCGTCGTTCCCGACGACGTCAAGGCGGCCGCCGTTCCCGCGCTCGCGCACCGGCTCGTGCTGCGGCCCGAGCTGTGGGTGCAGAGCGTTCGGGACGAGGATCTGGTGCGCGATTGCCTGGCGCAGGTGCCCGTGCCGGCGGCGGAGCCAGATGAACGGTGAGCCGACCCGGATCGCCGCGCCGGTGGCTCTCGGAGCCTCGGCGTCGCCCGACTCGATCCGGCGTGCGCCGACCGTGAAGTTGCGCGCCTACCTGCTCCTGGCGGCCGCTGGAATGGTCGGCGGTCTCGCCGCGGGATTACCTCAACTCGTCGCGCTGGCGGCGCCGTTCGCGGCCTACGTCGCGCTCGGGATCGCGCTCGAGCGCCGGCCGCGCTTGACGGTGAGCGCCGAAGGCTGGCCTGACCGAGCACTCGAGGGTCACGACGTCTCAGGCGCCGTGCGGATCCAAGCTGACACCGCCGTCGATCGGATCGAGCTCGAGCTGCGATGCGGCGCAGGCGTCACGTCACAGGGACCGCTACGCCAGGTGCTTCGGCTCGGCGAAGGTCAGCAGGAAGAGGTTGGCACGGCGCTACAAGTCGACCGGTGGGGTGCACGCCACCTCGGCACGCTCGCCTGCGGGGTGTCCGACGGCTTCGGCCTGATCCGGTACGAGCTCGCTCCGGTTTCCCTGGGAGCGGTTCGCGTCTTCCCTCGTGGTGAGACCCTCCGGGAGCTGATCAATCCTCTCGAGGAGCAGGCTACGACCGGAAGCCGGGTCTCCCGCCAGCGGGGAGAGGGGATCGAGTTCGCCGACATCCGTCCCTTCGTGCCCGGCGATCGGATCCGGAAGATCAACTGGCGCGTCGCCGCGCGTTATGGCACGCCATATGTGACCGAGCGCCACCCCGAGCGCAACGCCGACGTGATCCTGTTTCTCGACACGTTCGCCGAGGTCAGGGAGGGAGCCGGCAGCACCCTGAAGCTCGCCGTCCGAGCAGCCTCGTCGCTCGCGGCCGCGTATCTCGCTCGCCGTGACCGCGTCGGGGTGGTCGGTTTCGGGGGCGCCCTGACCGGGCTCGGCCCCCGCTTCGGGCAGGTCCAGCAATACCAGATCCTCGATGCCTTGATCGGCAGCGAGGTGATCTTCAGCTACGCCGACAAGGACGTCCGCTTCGTCCCGCGCCAGATGCTCCCCCCGAAGGCGCTCGTGATCGCGATCACCCCGCTGATCGACGAGCGCTTCATCGGGGCACTCGTGGATCTCCGCGCCCGCGGCTACGACATTGCCGTGCTCGATGTCTCGCCAGTTCCGCTCGCACCGGCCGGCAAGACCGCGTCGGACGTGCTGGCCCACCGGTTGTGGCTGCTGCGGCGAGCGGCTCTCGCGTCGCGCCTCGGCGAGCTCGGGGTGCCCGTGACCGAGTGGCGCGGTGAGGAGCCGATCCAGGTCCCGATCATCTCGACATCCGCGCTGCGGCGACGCAGCCGGACCCTCGCGGCATGAGCGGATGGCTCGTGATCGCGCTGACGGCGGGTGGGTCGGGCCTGATCGTGGCCGCCGTGTGGGCGCGATGGCCCGCGCTGATCCTGTGGGGCCTGGCCGCCCTGGGGAGCGCTTACGCCGGCGGCGTTGCGAGCGGCCGGGACGTGTGGCTGACGACCCCCCTCGTCGCGGCTGCTCTCCTGGCGCTGGGGGAGGCCTCCTTCTACGGCGCCGAGCGCGCCAGCGGCACGGACTACTCGGGGCGCCAGGCAGCCCGGGTGCTGCTCGCCGCGCTCGCGGGCCTCGTCGTCTCGGCGGCGGTGTTGCTGGCGGCGTCGATCGCAGTCCCGAGCTCGCTGGTACTGACGCTCGTCGGGACGCTCGCGGCGGTACTCGCGATCGCGCTGCCGAGCGTTCGGTTCCGGCGGCGCGTCTAGTCCGTGGGCACCATCAGTGCCCATGAGGGGATAGTGCGGACGCGCCCGGGCTGGGGGCCCGGGCGCGTCGCATGGTGCGTGAGGAGGCGCGCCCGGGCCGCGTGGAGCCCGAGCGCGCCTGGTGCTGCGCCCGTCAGCGGGTCCTAGCCGTGCCGGCGAGCCTTGTCCGCCTCGCGCGCGAGCTCGGTGACCACGGCGAAGAACTCCGCCGATTGACCCCGGAACAGGCCGTCGGCGGTCAGTGCCTTGGCCGCTCCCATCGCCGCGCCCTCGGTGGCGGTCGGCCGGATGATCGAGACCTTCGGGAACTTGCGCGACAGGAACACCGTCGGCTCCGGCATGATCAGGTTCGTCTGGGTGTCCTGGCTCCCGGACGCGTTGAGATTCGGGAACTCCAGCCCGTTCGTCGGGTCGGTCCCGACAATGGCGTTACCCGCCTTGTCCTGCCAGGTCTGGAAGTGCATCGTCTCTGTCGGTCCAATGCTCAGCAGGATGCGGAGCACCTCGGGGCTCTTCACCCTCTGGGCAAGCGACGGGTACAGGCTCGTCCCGCCCTGCTCGATGAACCCGAAGTGGAACGCTGCGGTGTTGGCGATCGCCTGAATGTGCTTCTCGGGCTTCAGGTCAGCATCTGACCGCGGGATCGCCGGGAAGCGGCCCTTCAGAAGCCCCGGCACCGCCGGGGCGAAGGTGCCGCCGAGGTCGGGGTTCGCGTTCGAGCTGCGGTACTTCGTCCAGTAGCTCGTGTCCACGGTCAGCTCCATCAGGTTGGTGAGGCGCGGGATCTGCTGGGCTCCCGTGGCCTTGCTGCTGGGTAGCGTCCGGAACCGCTCGAGGTTCGCCGGCTTCGCGCCGTGGGCCTGGAGATAGGCGTTGATGAACGTGAAGTGAGTGAACTCGTCGTCGGTGTTGTCGTGGACGTACTGCGACATGTCCGCGTCGAGCTTGTTCAGCCGCTTCGTGTACTCCGCGCTGCCGCTGCCGCCCGGAACCTCGTTGTCCTGGA
>CATPBV010000300.1 GCA_955652345.1 uncultured Solirubrobacteraceae bacterium
CGCTCGCCGAGTTCCTGTTCGGCGACGAGGACACGATGATCCGGATCGACATGTCCGAGTACATGGAGAAGCACGCCGTCTCCCGGCTGGTCGGGTCGCCGCCTGGCTACATCGGCTACGACGAGGGCGGGCAGCTGACCGAGGCCGTGCGGCGCAAGCCCTACAGCGTGCTGCTGCTCGACGAGATCGAGAAGGCGCATCCGGACGTCTTCAACATCCTGCTGCAGATCCTCGAGGACGGCAGGCTGACCGACGCACAGGGCCGGACCGTCGACTTCCGTCACTGCATCGTGATCATGACCTCGAACATCGGCGCCGCCGAGATCGCGCGCAACACGCCACTCGGCTTCGCCGTCTCCGACGACGAGACCGGGATCACCTACGACGACATGAAGAACCGGATCATGGGCGAGCTGAAGAAGGTGTTCCGCCCCGAGTTCCTCAACCGGATCGACGAGGTGATCGTCTTCCACAAGCTGGCCAAGGAAGAGATCAAGTCGATCGTCGACCTGCTCCTGCGGCGGATCCGCGAGTCGATGGCCGAGCGCGAGCTCCAGCTCGAGCTGTCCGAGCCGGCCAAGGACATGCTGGTCGACAAGGGCTGGGATCCTGCGATGGGCGCGCGGCCGCTGCGGCGGGCGATCCAGCGCTACATCGAGGACCCGCTGGCGGACTTCGTGCTGCGCTCGCAGGTGCCATCGGGATCGACCGTGCTGGTCGAGACCAGCGACGGGGACGCGGGCGCCGAGGACGACGTCAAGCTGACCGTGATCGAGCCCGCACCCCAGCCGACGCCGGTGGGCGTGGGCGCCGAGGGTGGCTCGGACGGCGGCGACGATGAGTCTGGGGAGGGCGAGCCGGCCGCCGCCGACGCGTCCGCCGAGTCGGAGTAGCAACGATTCTGTGACAGCTGGCGGTGCCGTCGTCCCCGGGCCGTAGGCTCCGAGGGGTGTCCGCGCCGACATCGATCCACGTGTGTTCCGCATGCGGGCACGAGACCGCTCGCTGGGCGGGTCAATGTCCAGGCTGCGGCGAGTGGAACACGCTGCTCGAGGAGACCCGGTCGGTGCTGGTCCGCGGCGCGAGGAGGCGCCGAGGCGCAGCCGTCCGCCCGGTGGAGCTGCGCGCGATCCGAGCCGAGCGCGATCAGCGGCTGAGCACAGGGATCGGCGAGCTCGACAGCGTTCTGGGCGGAGGGATCGTTCCAGGCTCGCTCGTGCTGATCGGAGGAGCGCCCGGGATCGGCAAGTCGACGCTGACGACCATGGCTCTCGCGAATCTCCGAGAGGCGGGACGCCGCACCTTGTACATCTCGGCCGAGGAGTCGGCCGCGCAGATCCGCCTGCGCGCGGAGCGGCTCGCGCAGCCATCGGCGCTGGCGATTCCGGTGATCGCGGAGACCGATCTCGACACGGTGGTGGCGACCCTCGAGCAGGAGCGTCCCGAGGTCTGCGTCGTGGACTCGGTGCAGACGCTCCACGCCGGCGAGCTGTCGAGCGCGGCCGGGTCGGTCAGCCAGGTTCGCGAGGCGGCGGTGCGGATCATGCGCGTCGCCAAGGCGCTGCGGATCGCCGTGCTGCTGGTGGGCCACGTCACCAAGGACGGCACGCTCGCGGGACCGCGGGTGCTAGAGCACCTCGTCGACTGCGTGCTCCAGTTCGAGGGCGAGCGCGAGCGCACCTACCGCACGGTGCGGGCGGTCAAGAACCGCTTCGGGTCGACGAGCGAGGCGGGGGTGTTCGAGATGCGCGATCACGGCCTCGTCGAGGTGCTCGACGCCTCGGCACGGTTCGTGTCGGAGGCGACGCGCGCGCCCGGGAGCGTCGTCCTGTGCGCGATGGAAGGCTCCCGCCCGCTGCTCGTCGAGGTGCAGGCGCTCGTGAGCCGCTCGGAGCTCGTCCCCCCGCGCCGCGTCGTCACCGGCGTTGACCGCAACCGGGTGGCGCTTGTGCTTGCGGTGCTGGGGCGCCATGCGGGGATCGGGCTCGGGGCCGCCGACGTGTTCGTCAACGTGGTGGGTGGTGTCCGGATCGAAGATCCCGGCGCCGACCTCGCGGTTGCACTCGCCGTCGCCGGCGCCGTCAAGGGCGTGCCACTGACCGCGGCGCGGGCCGACCGGCCGCTCGCCTGCTTCGGGGAGCTCGGGCTGACCGGAGAGCTCCGAAACGTCGCCCACGGCGAGCGGCGCCTCGCCGAGGCCGAGAAGTTCGGCCTCACGCCCGCGATCGACCCCAGCTCCCACCCAACCCTGCGCGCCGCTCTGACTGCCGCGATCGGTGCGAAACGCCCGTCGGCAATAGCCGCCTGAGTTATTGTGACGCGGCCTGCATGACTCCGCTGGCGGGGGGCTCGGGCGTAAAAAGCGTCTAAAATCGGGCTCGATGCTGCCGCGCTCCGGGGAAGAGCTCAAAGAGGAGCTCGAGTCTCGACAGGACTCCCGGCTCGTAAGAGCACTCGAGATGGTGGCCCCCGGGACGGCGCTCCGGGAGGGAATCGACAACATTCTGGCCGCGCGCACGGGTGCTCTGATCGTGGTCGGAGAGGTCGAGGAGCTCGCGTTTCTGTTCTCGGGCGGGATCAAGCTCGATCTCGACTACTCACCGGCGATCCTGTACGAGCTCGCGAAGATGGACGGCGCGATCGCGCTGACCTCGAACGCGACCAGGATCCCCTGGGCGAACGTGCAGCTGATGCCCGATCCGACGATCCTTACCTACGAGACCGGCACCCGGCACCGGACCGCGGAGAGAGTTGCAAAGCAGACGGATGCGCTTGTGGTCGCGATCTCTGAGCGGCGCGAGGTCGTCTCGCTGTACGCCGACGCGATCAAGTACATCCTCGAGGACATCCCCGTGGTCCTGGCCAAGGCCAACCAGGCGCTCGCCACCCTCGACAAGTACCGCAGCCGCCTGGATCAGGTCTCAACGAGGCTGACGGCGCTCGAATTCGAGGGCGGCGCCACCCTCCACGACGTGCTGACGGTGCTCCAGAGAGCCGAGCTCGTCACCCGCATGGCGGTCGAGATCGAGCGCTACATCGTCGAGCTGGGAACCGAGGGTCGCCTGATCGAGATGCAGCTGGACGAGACGATGGTCGGCGTCTCCGCCGATAAGGGCGCGCTCGTCCACGACTACCTGGTCGAGGACACCGACGAGGGGTTTTCGACCGCGTTCGGCCAGCTCGTGCGCCTGCCCCATCAGGACCTGCTCGACTTCGGGCGGCTCGCCGAGCTGCTCGGCCACGACCGCAAGCTGAACACTCTCGACTACCCGGTGTCGCCGCGAGGCTTCCGGATCCTCGGTCGGATCCCGCGGCTGCCAAAGCTCGTCGTCCAGCGGATCGTGGACGAGTTCGGCGGCCTCGAGGAGCTGCTCGCCGCGACCGACGGCGAGCTCGAGACCGTCGACGGCATCGGCGAGATCCGCGCGAAGGACATCCGCGAGGGCCTTCGCCGCCAGCAGGAGATCAATCTCGTCGACCGCTACCTACAGACCTAGCCATTTCTAAGACAGCTTGTTCCAACGCCGCTTGTGGTCCCCCGGCGGCCCGGATGAGGAGGACACCATCACAGAGCTAATCGAAGAGCACCTGGCGGATCTCGAGGCTCCCGCACCGGTTGAGCACATCGAGTTCGAGGTGGGCGACAGCGTGGTCTACCCGCATCACGGCGCGGGCAAGGTGTTGCGCAAGGAAGACAAGGAGGTCCTCGGTGAGAGCCGCGAGTACCTCACGATCAAGATCCTTCACAACGACATGACAGTGATGGTTCCGACCGAGAACGCGGCCCTGGCGGGACTACGCCGGGTGATCGACGAGGAGACGGTGAAGAAGGTGTGTGCCGTGCTTGGAGACGAGTGCTCGGAGATGCCGAAGAATTGGAACCGCCGGTTCAAGCACAACCGCGACAAGATCAAGACCGGCGACATCTACGAGCTCGCCGAGGTGGTCCGGAACCTTGCGATCCGCGAAGCAGAGAAGGGTCTATCCACCGGCGAGAAGCAGATGTTCACCAGGGCGAAGAAGATCCTCGCCTCGGAGCTGATGTACGCGCTCCACATGGATGAGGACGAGGTCGAGCACCACATCTACAGCCTTCTTGGGGAGTCCTCCAACGGCGACGGCAAGGTGGCGGCGGCCGTCGCCGAGTAGGACCCCGACATGGCGGTCGCGTTGCTCGTGGCCGCGGGACGGGGCGAGCGCCTTGGGTCGGGGAGGCCCAAGGCGCTCGTCTTGATTGGGGGACGTCCGATGTTCGAATGGAGCCTGCGGACGCTCCAGGCGCTCCCATCGCTTCACCGGGTCGCCGTCGCGCTTCCGCCGGGCGCGGAGATCGACGCGATCGGTGACGGAGTGGTCGTGGTGCAGGGCGGCGCCACCCGATCGCATTCCGTCCGTGAGGCCCTGCGGGCGGTTGGCGCGGGCGATCCCGTGATCGTCCACGATGCTGCGCGTCCGTTCGCCCAGCTGGAGCTGTTCGAGCGAGCGCTCGCCGAGCTCGATCGAGGGGACGTCGACGCGGTGGTTGCCGCGGTTCCTGTCGCCGACACGATCAAGGAGGTCGCGGACGACGATCGGACCGTGACGAGGACGCTCGATCGCGGCCGCCTCTGGGCTGTCCAGACGCCTCAGGTGTTCCGCCGAGAGGCGCTCGAGCGGGTCATGGCGGAGAGCCCGGAGGAACTGCTGGCCGGGGCGACCGATGACGCGTGGCTGATCGAGCGAGCCGGAGGATCGGTCGCGGTCGTGCGAGCCGACCCCTCAAACATCAAGATCACGACCGAGTTCGACCTCCGGCTCGCCCAGGTTCTCATCTCGGAGCGCCAACCGTGAGCACCCGAACCGGGCTCGGCTACGACTGCCACCGGTTCGCCGAGGGTCGCCGCCTCGTGCTCGGAGGCGTCGAGCTCGACCACCCGATCGGGCTTGCCGGCCATTCCGATGCGGATGTCCTGACGCACGCCGTCATCGACGCGCTGCTGGGCGCTGCCGCGCTCGGCGACATCGGAGAGCACTTCCCCGACACGGACGATCGCTACCGCGACAGCGACTCGATCGAGCTGCTGCGGGAGACGGTGGCGTTGCTCGACCGGCACGGCCTCGCCCCGGTCCATGTCGATGCGACGGTCGTGATCGAGCGCCCGCACCTGGCGCCCGTCCGCCTGCAGATGCGCCGATCGCTCGCCGCGGCGCTCGGGCTGGCGCTCGAGCACGTCAGCGTCAAGGCCACGCGGGGCGAGGGAATGGGCTTCGTGGGCAGGGAAGAGGGCGCCGCTGCGCTGGCGATCGCAACGGTGACGGATCGAGCGCAGTAGGCAGCCCGCTGCGCGACTCCCTATCCAGCGGCAGCGCGCCTGGCCGCGGCGCGGTCTCGCAGCTGCTCGTACTCGACCAGGCGCGCGAGCTGCTGAACGCTCCCGCGGACGTGCCCGCGCACAGTCGGCGCCGCGATCCGCTCGGCGAGCCAGCCTGACAGTCCCGACCCGGCGACGCCGTACGCGAGCCGCAGCTCGACCCCGGTGAGGCCGGCGGGCAGCTCGCGCAGCCGCCAGCGGCCTCGCTGATCAATGCCGGTCAGCGAGGTCCACGCGAGCTCGCACGGCGGCGAGAACTCGACGACCTCGACCACGCCCCCGATCTCCGCCGAGCCGACCCGGAACAGCACGCGGTACTTCGCGCTTAGTCCGATCGACGGTTCGCTGGCCACCTCCCAGCGGGTGACCCCGGACATGTAATGAAGCGCCCGCTCGGGGTCGGAGACGATCGACCACACGCGCTCGATCGGCGCGGTCACACGCGCGCTGGCCGAGACCCTCATCCCAGGACCGGGAGCCGCCGCTCGGCAGCCAGAGCGTCGAGCGTCTGCTGCATCAGCCGCGTGATGTGCTCGTAGACCTCATCGAGATCCGGATCTGGGCCGAACTGGAGGCGGAGGTCGATCGGGGGGAGGGTCTCGATCGTGATCTTCGCCGGCAGCGGGATGTGGCCAAGAAAGTCGCCCACGTTCAGGCCCCAGGGCAACGCAATCGAGATCGGCAGCACCTTCAGCCTGAAGAGCCGATCGAGCGCCAGCAGGTGCGCCAGCCGCTCGCCGCGGCTCAGGAACAGCGCCGTCTCCTGGCCGCCGATCGACACGACCGGGACGATCGGGACGTCCTGCTCGAGCGCGAGCCTGATGAACCCCTTGCGGCCGTCTAAATCGATCCTGTTTCGCTCCCGGCTGGGGCGATGGACCTCGTAGTCGCCACCCGGATACACCAGCAGCGCGGCGCCCGACTCGAGCGCCCGGCGTGCGTTGGACGGCGACGCGGCGACGGTTCCGAACTTGCGCAGCCAGCCGAGTGCGGGCATCGCCAGCACGAGGTTGTGGGCGAGCTGGTAGAAGGTCCGCTCCACGCCGAAGTAGGTGCTGAACGCAAGCGTGAAGACGATCGTGTCGGGCGTCATGTTGCCGCCCGAGTGGTTCCCGACCAGCAGCACAGGGCCCGAGTCTGGGATGTTCCCGAGCCCCCGGACCTCCCCCCGATACCAGATGCTGGCCACCAGCCACATCAGCGGCAGCCGCTCGCGGATGAAGTCAGGGTCGCGCTCGTCGAGGTCGGCCCGCGGGATCCGGCGAGTGAGGAGATCCGACGCTGCCCGCAGCGCCCGGCCGAGCGCCCCGGCCCAGCGTCCCTCCTGCCACGCCTCGCGGCCAGGCACCGTGCCGTTGCCGTTGGGTTGCGAGTTGCCGGCGGTCTGCGCCCGAGCCATCGGCCGGCTCCGCTGCCTCAGGCCGCTTCCGCGCGGGTCAGCGGACGATCGAGCTCGGCCTCGGCAAAGAAGCGCATCAGCAGCTCGCTTGTCTGGAGCGCTCGCTCTACCTGGGGCACATGTCCGCATCCCTCGATCGTCAACTGCTTCGCATTCGGCAGCCAGCGCTGGATGTGGCGACTGAACGCAGCGGGCACCAGCGGGTCGTGGCTCCCCCACACGAACAGCGCGGGCGCCTCGAGCCCGGCCAGCCGCGGGTAGAAGCCGCCGTCCCCGAACGGGGCCTCGAGGTAGATGTTGCGCGCGCTCGCCAGGAACGCGTAGCGCGCGCCGGCGCTGTGGTAGATGCGCTGGAACTCGTCGACCATCAGGTCGCCGATGGCGGGATCGATCGCGTCGCGGTCGTGGAAGAAGCTCCAGAAATGGCCCGCGACCACCGAGCGCCGGAACCCGTGCGGCAGCAGGCCGAGCTCGGGACGAAGCAGCCGCACGATCGGATGCAGCCCGCGACGAATCCACGCGATCGCCGGACACAGCAGCCCGAGCGCGCGGACCCGATCCGGATACGAAAGCCCCAGCTCGATCGCGACCCTGCCACCCATCGAGTTGCCGACAACGTGCGCCTCGGCGATCCCCAGCTCGTCCAGCAAGCCGCGGATGACGGCGGCGAACCACCGGGCGTTGTAGGGGGCGACCGCCGGCTTGGATGACGAGCCGAAGCCGGGTAGATCCGGAGCGTGGACGCGGTACCGGCGACTGAGCGTCGCAGCCGTCTCGAGCATCGATGC
Organism: uncultured Solirubrobacteraceae bacterium; assembly: GCA_955652345.1. Lineage (GTDB taxonomy): Bacteria > Actinomycetota > Thermoleophilia > Solirubrobacterales > Solirubrobacteraceae > Palsa-465. The sequence goes on from CATPBV010000300.1 coordinate 7,539, forward strand.
GCGCGTCCCGCCAAGCCCGTGGAGCAACAGCACGTCGGATCCCTCTCCCATCGTCAGCGTCGAGACGCGGTGCCGTCCGACCGGCACGTCGTGCACCTTCAGCAAGGGTGGCCGGCCTCCGGCGAGTCGGAACAGTCCTTCGAACCCGATCGCGTGGTCGAGGTTTCCGCGGACCCCGAGGAGCCGCTGCTGGAACGCCTCGACGCCGGAGAGCTCCCCGGCGCGCAGTCGCATCCAGGTGTCGGCGTCACACGAGATCGTGACGTCGGGCTCCCGGCGAGTCGCTCCTTTGCGCACGACTGCACCGTGGCTCGTGCATCTGACCTCCCACATATGGCCCAGATCGCAGAGCCTCACCTGGTAGGTGACGTCGAATCCCGGTCTCGCGCCCAGGTACCGGCGAGGGAGCGAGTGGAACGCCTGCTCGACCTCGGCTAGACGCTCAGCGTGGGGGGCCAAGTCGCTCACACTACTAGTGGTCTCCGTCGTACGCAGCCGATCGTGCCTTCGGCGGCGCGCACTAAGGTTCTAAGAACTTGCGGACGATCACCCTGCACGACACCCGCACCGGTAAGGTGCGCGCGCTCGAGCCCGCGGAACCCGGCAAGGTGCGGATCTACGCGTGCGGACCGACCGTCTACGGACGGGCGCACGTCGGCAACGCTCGGCCGTTCGTGGTGTTCATGCTGCTCAAGCGCTTCCTCGTCCACGAGGGATACGAGGTCACGCTCGTCTCGAACATCACCGACGTCAACGACAAGATCTACGCCGCCGCGCAGAAGCAGGGCGTCCGCAGCGATCTGCTGGCCGCGGAGATGGCCGCTGCCTACATCGCAGACACCGACCGTCTCGAGCTGGGACGCCCGGACTACGAGCCGCTCGCCAGCGAAACGATCGAGGAGATCGTCGCGTTGATCGAGCGGCTGGTGCAACGCGGACATGCCTACGCGGTTGAAGGTGATGTGTACTTCGATGTCCGCAGCTACCCGGAATACGGTCAGATATCTCACCAGGACGTCGAGCAGATGGATCAGGGCGAGGGCGTCGAGGGCGCCGAGCGCAAGCGCGACCCCCTCGACTTCGCCGTCTGGAAGCGTCAGAAGCCTGAAGAGGACACCGCCTGGGATTCGCCGTGGGGGAGGGGCCGCCCGGGCTGGCACATCGAGTGCTCGGCGATGGCCGAATTGCTGCTCGGGCTCGAGTTCGAGATCCACGGCGGCGGGTCGGACCTGATCTTCCCCCACCACGAGAACGAGGCTGCGCAGACGGCGGCGGCTCGTGACGCGCCGCTTGCGCGGCTGTGGGTCCACAACGGGATGGTCCAGCTGGACGCCACGAAGATGGCCAAGTCCGTCGGGAACGTGTTCGTGCTGGGCGATGCGCTGGATCGCTACGGCCGAGATGCGGTGATCATGTACTTCTGCGAAGGGCACTACCACCAGCCAATGGAGTTCAACGAGACTCGGCTGAGCGAAGCGGCGGCGCGCGTTCGGGGGATCCGGGAGGCGGCGCGACGCCTGGTCCCCGGCGCATCGCCCGAGTGGTCGGAGCCCCTTCGTGAACGGTTCTTCGACGCTCTGGCCGCGAACTTCAACACCCCGCAGGCTCTTGCCGCCGTGTCCGGCTGGGTGCGGGAGGCCAACCGCTCCGATCCGGGCTCGGTTGGCAGCGCCGACCTTGGCGAGATGCTCGGCGTGCTAGGTCTCGAGAACCTACTCGAGGAAGAGCAGGCGACCGTCCCGGCGGAGGTCCTCGGGCTGTTGCAGCAACGTGAGCGAGCGCGGAGCTCACGCAACTTCGCCGAGTCCGACCGGCTTCGGGACGAGCTGCGCGAGCGCGGGTGGGAGGTCCGGGACGGGCCCGGCGGACCCGAGCTCGTGCCGCTCGACCAGCGCGGGTGATCGTCTACGGACGGAACCCGGTGCGCGAGGCGCTGCGCGGGCGCCGCACGGTGCATCGCATATGGGCAACGAAGAACGCTGCCCGCGACGAATGGCTCGTGACGAGCTCGGCGCCGGTGACGGTCACTCAGGCCGAGGAGATCGAACGACGCTCCGGCGCTGCGACTCATCAAGGGGTGTGTGCCGAGGTGAGCGCTTACGCATATGCCGACGAGGGCGAGGCGCTGTCCTCGCCCGAGCCTCTGATCGTGCTGCTCGACCAGGTCCAGGACCCGCAGAATCTTGGGGCGATCTGCCGGAGCGCCGAGTGCGCCGGCGCCACCGCGGTCGTGATCGGCGAGCGGCGCTCTGCCGAGGTCACGCCCGCGGTCTGCAAGGCCTCGGCGGGCGCCGTTGAGCACCTGCCGATCGCTCGCGTTCGCAACGTCGCGGACTTCCTGTCCGAGGCGAAGGTTGCGGGAGTGTGGTGCTACGGAGCGCAGCAGGGCGCGCCGCTCGCGTACGACGCGATCGACTACATCGGTGGCGCCGTGCTCGTGCTCGGCGGCGAGGGCAGGGGCCTGCGACCGCGGGTCGCCGCGGCGTGCGATGCGCTCGTATCGATCCCGCTCCGCGGCCAGATCGAGTCGCTGAGCGTCAGCGCCGCCGCCGCGGTCCTGCTGTACGCGGCAACCCGGGGCCGCACCTGATTTCGGTGGAACTCTTGACAGGTGCAGCGAGCTGTGCAAAGCTCGCGCCGGGAGATAACGATCAACTCGAGCTTTAGGGCTCGACTTCGCTGAGAGGGTGGCCCCGCAGGCACCCACAATCCCATAAGGTGCGGCGCCAGGGGAGGTAACGCGCCACGAATCCAAGAGGTCCGTCTCGCGCGGACGTCGTGAAGGGACATCTCGTGGCACGACTTTCGGCATCATCTCAGGGTCAACCTCAGGTTGAGGATCGGTACCTGATCGCCCTCGCGAAGCAAGGGCACGCGCACGCGTACGATCGAATCGTCCGGCGCTACTACGGCTTCGTCCGTCTGAAGGCGTCGTCGTACTTCCTGGCCGGGGGGGACGCCGACGACCTGATCCAGGAGGGCCTCGTAGGCCTGTACAAGGCGGTCCGCGACTACCGCAGCGACCGTGAGTCCAGCTTCCGCAACTTCGCGGAGCTGTGCATCACCCGCCAGATCATCACCGCGGTCAAGACTGCGACGCGCAACAAGCACAGCCCGCTGAACCAGTACATCTCGTTCTCGAGCAGCGCTCCCGGAGCTGCGAGCGACAGCGAGCCGACGATGGAGGAGACACTCGCCGGCTCGCCCGTCCACGATCCCGTCAACCAGGTGATCTCGAGCGAGGAGCTCCGCGCGCTGGTCGCGTGCATCTCAACCGCCTTGTCCGAGCTCGAGTCCCGCGTTCTGGCCCTGTATCTCGACGGGCACTCCTACGAGGAGGTGGGGCGCCGGATCGGCTGCGACTGTAAGACGGTCGACAACGCTCTCCAGCGCGTCAAGCGGAAGGTCGGCCACCATCTGGCCGGGCGGAGCGTCGCTGCGTAGCTCCGACGCGCCTACCCGGCGATCGGGCCGAGCTGCGGCTCGCGCCCGTACGTGCTGAACGCGCGGAAAGCCCGGAACTGGCGATGAGCCGGACCGTGGTAGTCGGACGAGCCGGTGGTGAGCAGGCCGAGCTCCGCGCACCGGTCGGCGAGGAGCGCCGCCTGCTCCTGTCCGTGCGTCGGGTAGAAGCACTCCACCCCGTCGATGCCGAAGGAGCGAAAGCGATCGACGGTCTCGAGCACGGCGTCAGCGTCGGGGATGTCCCAGAACGGGTGGGCCCAGACGGCGACGCCGCCGGCATCGTGGATCGCCTCGATCGAGTCGGGAATCGAGGGCCCCTCCCGCTCGCGGAACGCGGGGCGTCCGTCGATCAGGTACGCCACCAGGAAGGCAGATGCCTCCTCGTGGTGCTCTGCTGCGAGCCGCTCCGCGTTGGCCGGATGGCTGACGACGGCCTGCGCCAGGTGGGGGCGGCCGATCGATTTTCCCTGGGCCGCGCGCGCGTCGAGCGCGTCCTGGTCGAGCTCGAATCCGAGCTCGCGCAGCGCCTGCGCCATCGCGTGAGCCCGGCCCTCCCGCTGTGCCCGGTACTGCTCGAGCCGGCCCAGCAGCACGGGATCGCGATCGTCGATCACGTACCCGAGGATGTGCAGGTCGCTCTGTCCCCGGTCGATCGCTGAGATCTCGACCGCCGACACGAGCCTGATGCCGGCGTGCTGTGCAGCCTCGCGCGCCTCCGGAACGCCGTCGACGGAGTCGTGGTCGCTCAGCGCGAGCAGCTCCACCCCGTCCGCGGCCGCGGCCGCGACGACCTCGCTCGGCGCCAGCGCCCCGTCGGAGTGCCGAGAGTGGCTCTGAAGGTCGAACGTGGGGCGGCCGTTTGCGTGTGCCGCGGCTTCGGTCATCGACGCTTTCGCACTCAGGGTCCGCCGGCCCTCGCGAACGCGGCAGCCTCGCTGCGCACGATTGCCACCAGGTTCCCCAGCGCGATGTTCGCGTCGAGCAGATGGAGGCCCCACGCGGGTGTCGGGCTCGGGCGGGCGGTCTGCGCTCCGTTCAGCGCGGACACCTGGAGCACGCTCGCGCCACCTACGGACGAGCAGCGGGCGCGGTAGGACCGGGGGAGGCTGGCCCAGGTCGTCGGCGGCGCGGGCTGCGTGAGTCCGAGCAGCTTGATCCCGGCGGCGATCAACGTGCCGGGCGCGAACGGCTCACTCGGCAGGATCGGATCGACGATTGCAGCGCCCCCCGCAAGTGCCGCCGGGTTGGTGCACAGGACCTCCATCCCTGCAATCTTGGTCCGGCCGAACAGACTCCGTCTCGGCACTGGACCGTCGAACGTCGAGAACGCGATCACGCACGACAGCTGGGCGCTTGACCGGCACGCGGGGATGTGCTTGAAATCGCCTCCGACGTCGCGGCCGCGCTTGACCAGGACGTTTCCGCCGAGCAGGATCGCCGAGAGCAGCCTGCGCCTGACCGATGGGTTCCGGTCAACGTCTTTCGCGATCAGTTCGCGCAGCACGAACGTCCCCTGCGAGTGCCCGATCAGGACGAACCGGCGTCCATGGTTGTACCTGATGAGATAGGTTCGGAACGCGCTGCGGACATCGCTCAGCGGCAGCGCCAGCTCGGCCGGGGTCAGCGTGTGCAGCGAGGAGATCGCGCTGAGCGTCAGCTGCCTGTACATCGGGACGAACACGCGGCAGTACTGGGAGTAACGGGCGGCCTGATAGAGCGCGATCGACCGCTCCTCCGGGTCGATGTGGAGGTTCGCATTCGACCTCGGCTGCTGGCTGACCGTCGGGTACACGTAGAAGCAGTCGACCGGCGGGGGCGTGGCGGGCCGCGGATGGACGACGCGCAGAGGCGTCAGGCTCGGGGAGTACACGGTGGTCGACAGGCCGGGCGTGCACGGATCGGGAAGCTGCCCGGGTCGGCACAGCCACGCCGTGCGGGCCGCGGCCGGCGTTGCGGCAGCGAGCGCAAGACACGCAGCGATGGCCCCGGCGATGAGGGGCACGCGAACGGCACTCGACGTTCGGACACGGATCGACACGGCCGAGAATCTATCTTCTGGGAGACGATGGGCGAAGAACCTCAGGGATACGACTCTGGTGCGATCACCGCTCGGGCACTGGCTGCCGCGCTCCGGGACCTCGAGCAAATCGGCATCGGGCCAGAAGGAGTCAACAGGCTCGCATGGACCGCAGAGGACGCCGCGTGCCGACGCTGGTTCGAGAGCCAGGCCGGCCGGCTGGGGCTCGATTTCGCCCGGGACCCGGCCGGGAATCTGTGGGCGTGTCCCCGGACGCCCGGCCCGTGGTGGGGGTTGGGATCGCATCTCGACAGCGTCCGCGGCGGCGGCCGCTTCGACGGACCGCTCGGGGTGGTGTCTGGCTTCGCGGTTGCCGCAGCCGGCAACGTCCCGGTCGCCGTGATCTCGTTTGCAGATGAGGAGGGTGCTCGGTTCAACACGCCGACGTTCGGCAGCAAGGCGCTGGCCGGGAAGCTCGATCTCGACGTCGCGCTGCGGCGCAGCGACGAGGACGGGGTCACGGTGGCGCAGGCGATGCGGGAAACGGGTCTCGATCCCGAGCAGATCGCGCGGGCACCGGAGTGGATCTCGCGACTGCGGGGGTTCGTGGAGGTGCACATCGATCAGACCACGGAGCTCGCACGCGCGGGTTCGCCGATCGGGATCGTCAGCTCGCTCGCAAGCAGGATGCGGATCGAAGCGGAGCTCCGCGGCGCCGCCGATCACGCGGGCACGACGCCGCCCGCCGAGCGTAGGGACGCGCTCGCGGCGGCGGCGAGACTTATCATCGCCGCCGAGGAGATCGCCGAGCCGACCGACGGCATGACCGTGACCTGCTCGCGGATCGTCGCTGAGCCCAATGCGCCGACTACGATCGCCTCGCGCGTCAAGCTCTGGATCGATGCGCGCTCTCGGTGCTCGGGTGAGCTCGACTCGTGGCTGGTCGCGCTTGGAGCTGCGGCCGAGCTCATCGCGTCACGATGGCGGGTCGAGATCACTCTCCAGACCGCGTCGCGGTCGGCCGGCAGCGAGTTCTCCGCGCCGCTTCGGGCCGCGCTAGCCCGTGCCTCGGAAGAGCTGACCGGCCGATCCGCGCCTGAGCTGGTCTGCTACGCGGGTCACGACGCCGGCGTGCTCGCGGAGCGAGTTCCCGCCGCGATGGTCCTAGTGCGAAACGCGCAGGGGATCAGCCACTCTCCGAAGGAGGCCGTCGAGCTCGAGGATGCGGCGCTCGCGGCCCGCGTCGTGGACCGCGCGCTCGCGCAGCATCTGGACTGAGGGATCTGGGGGTGGCTAGCGGGTGGCCTTCTTGACCGCGCTTCGCGCCTTCCCCACGGTCTTGCGTGTATCGATTGACTACCCGGTCCGCTGACGTTCGGTCGCGAAGCGGTCGCCCTCGGGCGCGCGCTCCTCGCCCGATGCGCGCCATGGTTACCTCCTGATGTTCGCCTCAAATGCTCTGGCGATTCATCGAAAATCGAGAGCAAACCTGTCTGCCAGGGCTACCCCCGAGGTCAGTTCGCAAACCGGTGGGCGATCAGTCGCGCGCGCTCAGGCGGGCCCTGCTGCCGGCGCTCGTGGCACCGCGCTGCGAGTGCTCAACGGACCCGCACGAGCACGTGCATCCCACGCGCAAGGTGTCCGGGCATCGAGCAGTACAGCTCGTACAGGCCCGAGCGCAGAGCCCAGCTCGCCTGGGTGACGGCGCCCGAGAGTGTCACCGGCGCGGCCTGCGCCCGGCCGACCATGCGTCCGCGCGCGACCCTGCGGACGTGGAGGTCGTGCGCGTCCTGCCCGCGGTTCCAGAGCTGGACGACCACCCTGCCGCTCGGAAGCGACGTGCGCGACGGCCACAGCGACCACTCCTGTGCATAGACGAGCATGTGAGCGGGCGCGCGCGGGTGAGGGTGCCGCGGGCTCCCGGCGGCAGCGCCTGCGCTTGCCACCATCAGCGCCACTGCGCCTGCCACAGCCAGTAACGGGGAGGTCAACCTCATTTCACCAATCCGTAGCGCTGAAAACGGGCGGCACCCGGAATTACCGCGCTCGCATCGTGCCCGAACCATTGCTCGAGCAGCGAGCAGTACACCCCGCGGAAGTCGACATTCTCGACCTGGTTGCCGTTCACGTCGAGGTTGGCGATTCCGGGCCACTCCCCGACCATCGTCCCGTTCGTGCGCGTACCGATCAGCAGTGACACACCCGCGGCCCCGTGGTCGGTACCTGCCGACCCGTTCTCTTGGGCGCGGCGACCGAACTCCGACCACAGGTGCACCAGGACGCGGTCCGCGACGCCGCGCGCCTCGAGGTCCGCTTGGAACGCCGCAAGTGAATCGGCGATCAGCTGCAGCCCAGAATCGAACGTCTGCTGCTGGTGGTCGTGGGTGTCGAATTGCATGTCCGACGTGAGGGCGACGCACCGCAGCGGCAGTCCGGTCCCGATCATCGCCGCGAGCCCCGCGAGGCGCTGCGGAAAGTCCCCTGTCCCGGACGTCGGATAGGACACCGGGCTGTGGTAGGTGGGGTTGCCGTTCGAGTCGCTGAACGGGGCGAGCGCTCGACGCACGGTGCCCACCTCGGACGCCGCTTGGGCGACCTGCGCGATCGCGGCGTCGTGCGATCGGCTCTGAGCCGCACCCAGCGCCGCGGCGGAGTCGAGCGTTTCGGTGAAGACGTCGCCCCAGACCCCGTTCAGCCACAGCGAGAAGTCATCCGGGCGATCGATCGCCGCCACCGGATTGCTGGCGGTCGCCAGGGTGGGGTTCATCTCTCCGTCCATCGAGAGTCCTTGCAGCGGATTGCCCGCGCTGCCCGCGACGTCGAGATAGCGACCGAGCCATCCGGTGGTGATTCTCGTCTCGGTCGCGCCGACCTCCCAGTAGTGGCGCGAGGTGAAGTGGGACATATCGGGGCTCGCGTATCCGATCCCCGGGAAAACCGTGACCTTCCCGGCGTCGTGAAGCGCCGCAAACGACCCCGCTGCGGGATGCCAGCGCAGCCGGGGATCTTCGGTGAACGCGGATCCAGCTCCGGGTGCGACCGCGAGCGTCGGGCGAAGCTTGTGGTAGAGCGGGTCGCTCGCCGGCGCGAGAATCGAGAGCGAGTCGATCCCGCCGGCGAGGAAGACCGTGACGAGGATCGGGCTCGACGGACCCTGCACGGTGGCGGCCCGCGCGATGCCTTCGGCCAGCAGCCGGTTGGTGAGCCCCAGCCGCCCCGCACCGTAGACGGATAGCAGCCCGCCAGCGGCGCCGGCCAGCAGCCCACGGCGATCGATCCCGGCGCCCGCCGGATGCGGCATCCGCGGATCCCACTCCCGCGCGGTGCGAGGTCCGCGTGCGGCAGCCGCGCGGCGCAGCGCCTCCGAACGCGTGAAACCCTCGCAGGAGCCACACTCCCGGCTCGAGATGCCGGTCGGACGCGCGTCCTCTCTCGCGTGCTCGCCCATCAGCAGGTCTGCCACTCCGGACTCGTCGGGATCAGAGCCCGGAGCGCGTTCTGGCGGAGGATGCGGTAGGAGACCTGCTCCCAGTCGGCGGTGATCGAGCGCTGCACGCGATGGCTGAACGCCATCAGGCTCGCGTGGGTGCGAGCGGACACCGGGGGGTGGTTCCAGTGGCGCAGCGCGGCGTGGACCGCCTGCGCCGGAGTCTCGTTCGCGGGGTATGCGTTGCTGCTGGTGTCGATCGTCGCGTCCTGAAGGGCGTAGTTGACCGCGGTGAACCTCGCTGCCCACCGCGAGGTATCGAGCCAGTGGCGGTAGTCCCACCCGGCCACGTTGGGCGGCGCGAACAGGAGCTGGCCGGCCTGCTGGCAGATCCACGCCCAATCGTTCGTCTCGACGGTACGACCGAGAGCACGCAGCATCCCCGCGCAATACACCACGGGTGGGGTCACCATCCGGGGACCCACGTAGAACAGCGGATGGCGCAGGATCGCCTCGACCAGCGGGCGCACCTGATGACCGCCGCTCGTGTAGACGCGCTCCAGCGCGCGCCCGACTCCTGGCGGGACTGGCGTGCCGACGAAATAGCTCCACAGCTTTCGCACGAAGAACGATGGGTGCAGCGGATGCTCGACGCACAGCCGGCAGGTGTCGCGCCAGTCGAACCGGCCGCGGTGCCCAAAGATCCTCTTGACGCCATCGTCGTGCAGGGTCGGATCGAACCTGAAGTTCGTCGGCCCCGAGTTGGGCCAGTCGTTGGCGAACCCAGTGAGTGCTCGGGCCTGTGCGCGGACGTCGTGCTGGCTATAGGCGCCGCGGTCCGCGCCCAGCGTGAACAGCTCCATCACCTCGCGCGCGTAGTTCTCGTTGGGGCTGTACTTGGTGTTCGATGTGCCAGACAGCCACAGCAGCATCGCCGGGTCGCTTGTGACGTTCAGCAGCAGCTGGTGGAAGTTGCCGAGCGCCTCGGCGCGCATCATCGCGTTCTGCCGGAGCATCAGCGCGGCGTCCGACGCTTCGATCGAGGTGGCGAACCAGCTGTGCCAGACGAGCGTCATCCGCTCGACCAGCTGATGGTTGGAGCGGACCATCCGATCGAGCCACCAGCAGTGATCGTCGCCCCAGACGTTGAGAGGATCGAGCGGCGCGCCGTTCCGGCCGTGTGGAGGCTTGCCGATCAGCCTGGCCGGACCCGAGGGCCGGGTCAGCGAGGCGACCGCGGCGTCGAGCCCAACGGCGGCAAGCTTGCGGGCCTGTCCGGGCTTCGGACCGAATCCAGCACGCCAGAGCAGGCGAGTCGCATGGCGTTCGGTGAACGGACCTCGGAAGACGGCGATGGGAGAGCCGGCGAGCTGAGCCATGTCGACGACGACGCCCTCCCGGCGCCGTCAATCTGTGTATCGGCGGGGCTGCGCGCGGGCATGAGCCCCGTCGCTAGCGCTCGATCACCCATCGCTGTGAGCGCTCAACCGCCCGTCGCCAATCCGAGAGCAGGCGGTGGCGCTCCTCCTCGGGGAGGCTCGGCTCGTATCGAGCGCGCTCAGCCCACATCATGCGAACGTCAGCTTGGGTCCATAGCCCGGCCGTGATTCCGGCGAGATATGCGGCTCCGAGCGCCGTGGTCTCGGCGATCGCCGGTACCACGACGGGCACGCCCAGGACATCGGCTTGGAACTGCATGAGCCACGAGTTGACCGTGGCGCCGCCGTCGGCGCGCAGCTCTTGCAGTGGGACGCCCAGGGCGGTGTTCTGAGCCCGAACTGCGTCCGCGGTCTGGTAGGCGATCGCCTCGAGGGTCGCCCGGGCGAGGTGGGCCACGCTGCTGCCGCGCGTCAGCCCGACGATCGTCCCGCGGGCGTACGGGTCCCAGTACGGCGAGCCGAGCCCGGTCAGCGCCGGCACGAAGTACACGCCGTCGTTGCTCTCCAGCGAACGAGCAAGCGCTTCAGTCTCGTCTGCTGAGGCGATCACGCCAAGGCCGTCGCGAAGCCACTGCACGGCTGCCCCGGTGACGAACATGCTCGACTCGAGCGCGTACTGGACCTTGTCCGCGAGGCCCCAGGCGATCGTCGTGATCAGCCCTCGCTCCAGTAACGGCGAGCCCGCGCCGGCGTTCTGGAGCAGGAAGTTCCCGGTCCCGTAAGTGTTCTTTCCGATTCCCGGCTCGTGACACGCCTGTCCGAACAGGGCGGCCTGCTGGTCGCCGGCGATTGCGCACACCGGCACGGAGCCGCCGAACTCGTCCGTCTCGCCGTAGACCTCGGCGCTCGGACGTGCCTCGGGAAGGGACCCGACGGGGACGTGAAGGAGGTCGCACAGCTCCTCGTCCCAGCGGCACCGGCGGATGTCGAACAGCAATGTGCGCGAGGCGTTCGAGTAGTCCGTGACGTGGTTCCCGGTCAGCTTGAAGGCGAGCCACGAGTCGATCGTCCCCAGCCGGGCGCGGCGATCGACCCGGCCCTCGCGCAGCAGCCACTCGTATTTCGTGCCGGAGAAATATGGGTCGAGCACGAGGCCCGTGCGCTCCCGGAACACCGGCTCGTGGCCGGCCTCGCGCAGCTCGTCGCAGCGCCGCGCCGTCCGCCTGTCCTGCCAGACGATCGCATGATGCAGCGGCTGTCCCGATCGAGCGTCCCATGCGACCGCGGTCTCGCGCTGATTCGTGATCCCGACTCCGTGCAGGTCCGAACCTTTGATTCCCGCGTTCTCCAGAGCACGCTTGGCGACGTCGCACGTCACCCGCCAGATCTCTGACGCGTCGTGCTCGACCCATCCCGGCCGTGGGAAGTGCTGCCCGAACTCCGAGTACGCCCGTCCCCTCGGGCGGCCGTCGGAGTCGAACACGAAGCACGTAGTCCCCGTGGTGCCCTGATCGATAGCGAGGATCACCGCTGTGTCTGTACCACAGTTTGATCTCGGCGGCCTGACCGCCGACAATCGTGGCGTGCCAGGATCGCCGGGATACCGATACAGCGTCGAGCGAATCAGCGGCGGGACCTGGCCCGGCGGAGGTGGCGCTGGTGCGCCGGGCCGAGCATCACGGCGTGATCAGGCGCCTTCGCGATCGTCGTGACGATCCGGTGACGGTCCTCTTTCGCCGCACGTTCAGGCCGATGCTGGAGCTCGATCAGCTCGAGCGCTACGCCGCGGACCTCGAAGAGGTCGCCAGGCACGCCAATGCGGGGACGCTCGGCTGCTTCGTCGACAAGCGCTCCCAGCAGGGCATCGTCGAGATCCGGCTGTACGAGCGGTGGTTCGACGGCCGCGAGCTGCGCTGTGACGAGCTGGCACACCGCGAGTTCGACGCGAGCGACCCGGACACGCTTGTAGCGAGCTCGGAGTTCCTCGCCGAGCTCGAGGAGTGGGCCGAGCGGCAGAGCGACCAGCGGGAGACGAGCTACCTCGAGGCGAGCGTGGAGGACGCCGACCGTCAGCAGCGAGCGCTGGAACAGGCCTCGGCGGGCGATGAGCTGGCACGCATCCTCGACAGCGTCGACCGTAGAGCCTGACACGGATGCCGGTCCCGCCCGGCAGCTACACGATCACCGCCAAGCTCCGGGCGGAAGAAAAACTCCATCGACGGCGTCTTAGTGCTAGGAAGAAGCTCGCGACATAGGCCGATGCCCGCGAAGCCCCCCGCAAGCACGATTGGAGGACTCACAGAATGCCCCTTCGTAACCCACTCTCCCCGGCTCGGCCAAGGCGCACAGCGCTCAGCCTGGTGATCGCCGTCATCGGCTTCACGACCGCGATGCTCGTCGGGATCGCGATCGCCAAGTCGTTCACGCTGAAGGTCGAGAAGAACGCGAAAGTCACCAACCAGAGCGCCGTCACCAAGCGCGAGACGATCGTGACCTTCCACGGGTTCGCGGTCTACACGCTGTCTGGCGAGACTTCGCACCATCTCAAGTGCACCAGCGCTACGTGCTTGCAGGTCTGGCCGCCCGTCAAGGTCTTTTCTGGCAAGGGGCTGAGCAAGGCACCCGGGATCAAGGGCAAGCTGGGCGTGTTGCACCGCATGGGGTTCAACCAAGTCACGCTCAATGGGCATCCCCTGTACAAGTTCGCCAGCGATAGCAGCAACGGCGCTGCAACGGGCGAGGGTCTCGCGAACTTTCATGTCGTCAAGGCCACCGTGAAGAAGGCATCGGGGTCGGGGAGGTCAACGTCGACCTCGACGAGCTCGACGTCCTCGTCGACCACCAGCACCACCACGAGCTACGGGTGAACCCACCGCACTCCGGTGGACCGCGATCGGCCGAGCCAGCCCTTCGCGCCCTGAATCTGCGATCCGCTCGCCGGGCTGGCCGGACCGGCGGCGGATCCGGCGGACCTCAGTCCCGGAGGTCCGCCCAGACCGTCTTCCGGGCGCTGGTCTTCTCGACGCCCCAGTCGTTGGCCAGCAGCGCGACGAGCTGAAGACCTCGGCCTGACGAGCGGGCCGGGCCGCCGTCCGCGAGCGCCGGCGGCAGCGGACTGCCGTCATGGACGGAGATTCGCACGCCCGAGCGCTTTCGCCGCGCGACCACGGAGAACGCTGTGCGTGCGTGAACAACCGCGTTGGTCGCCAGCTCGGTGCACACGAGCTCGGCGTCGGCGATCATGGCCTCGTCACAGCCCCACGCGCGCATCGCGCCGGCGACAAGGTGGCGGGCAGCCCCCGGCGAGAGCATCTCCGGCGCGAATCGTCCCGAGACCTCCTGCGGGTGCACCATCTCCGAGTGGAGCTGGCAGACCCGCCGAAGCGCTTCGGCGTGCTCGGGTCGCGCGGCGGCATCCGTCTGGTACCCGCACAGGAGCGTGAACTGAAGATCGCGCCCGAGGTCGTTCCACAACTCCTCGAGCTCGATCGCGCTGACCACGTCGCCGGCGTCCCACAGCAGCGCGACCATTTCGCCGTAGGCGCATACGGGTCTCCCGGTGCTCGCCGCCTCGCGCACGACGCCACCGATCACGCGGCGAAAGCCATGCGCGTCGATCCGTCCGGCCTGCATGAAGTGGGCCATCGTCGCGGCAGCGTCGAGCGACACCAGCATCCCGTTCCACAGGGCATCCTCTACGTCGATCCCGGCATCCTCGAGCTTTTCCTCGAACGCCCGCCGATGAGCCTCGGTGGCGATCGCGATCGCAACGGCTCCGTCTCCAAGCGCCTCACTGAGGTAGCCGCCGACGCGATCCACGAGGTCCGCCTCGTGTTCGTAGAAGTGCACGGCGTGCTTGCCGCCGCAGGGCGCTTCCGCTTGCGCTGTCATGTGCGTGGTCTGCGCCCCGATCGTCGTTGACAAGGCCCGGCGCTCCCCCTCCGCCTACCCCGAGAAGGGCGCGGCGACACGCCTGTGGGGCGGCTGTCATTCCGAGTTGCTGGTCGGCCCGCCGGCGGGTGGCGGCCCTGACCGTTGGAGCGCCGCGACCACGGCGTTGACCGCACCCACGATCGGGGCAAGCGCCGTGGCGCTGATGTGCCCGTGATCGGTGAGCTTGGCGATCCGGTGGTCGAGCTCGCGAACACGGCGCAAAGCTTCTCCGCTGTGCCCGCCGGCGTAGTTGCCCGCAGCGTCCTGGAGGTGGGCTTCGATCTGCCGCGCCGCCAGCTGGTCGATCTGCCCAGACTGGAGGTCCCGCGTCAGCAGGGCGGTCAGCGCGTCGATCGCCGCCACAGCACCGGGTTGTGCGGCGGACGCGGAGCTGCTAGCGGCGTTGCTCGAGGCCGAGCGCTGTGGCGCAGCCGATCGGTGCGAGGGAGCGGGTCGGGGCGTGGAAGCGGGCGGGTTCGTGGGTGCCTTGTGGTGGGTGATGGCAGCCCGGCGCCCGGGCATCGGTGCGCGGGATCCCGAAAGGGACAGCGCGAGGCCGCCTGCCACGAGCAGCACCGCGACGCCCAAGGCGACTGCGAGGCGGCGGCGGAGCTTAGGCCCGTTCGCCCGTGGGCGCCGTGCACCGCGCACCCCCATGCCGCCACGGCCGATGATGTGGCGCAGCTCATAGCGCCCCGCGAGCGCATCCTTGATTTGGGCCATGACCACCCTGCCTCCCCGGGCTGGGCGTGCTCACGCTCGATGCCGCCTGCGCGTGAGTTGCGTCTCGGCCAATAGGCTTGGTCCGCAGGATGGCTCGTCTGCGTCGTCGCGAAGTGCTCGCCGCGGGCGCCGGCGGGCTGATCGGCGCGAGCGGAGTGGCGGCCCGCGCGACCGCGGCGCCGGGGTCGCGGAGCGGTGCGTCATACGACGTGATCATCGTTGGCGCGGGGCTCTCGGGCCTGACGGCCGCGCATGTGCTACGCCGCGGCGGTCGGTCGGTGCTCGTACTCGAGGCCAGGGACCGCGTCGGCGGGCGGAACTTCGACGTACGTCTCCCCGGCACGAACGGAGCCGTCGCCGAGCTCGGAGGACAGTGGGCCGGCCCCGGCCAGACCAAGGTGCTGGCGCTCGCGCGCAGGCTCGGCGTGCGGACGTTTCCCACCTACGCCCAGGGGCAGTCGGTCTACTTCCATGACGGCACCCGCCGGACGTACCCCGGTAGCGTGCCACCGGCTTCTCCTGCGGCGCTTGCCGATCTCGCACGAATCATCGCCGGGCTCAACGCGATGGCAAGGACGGTGCCGGTTCACGCCCCGTGGACCGCCCGGGGCGCGCGTGCGATCGACGAGCGATCGACGGGCGAGTACTTCGACTCCGTCGCGTCCACGCTCGAGGCGCGCGAGATCGCGCGCGTGGCCTTGCGCGGGGTGTACGGCGAGGACGCCGAGATGGTCTCCCTGCTCGACCTGCTCGCCGCGATCCAGGGGGTCGGCGGCGACTTCAGCACGCTGATCGGATCGGCGCAGAGCCTCCGCTTCGTCGGCGGCCCGGAGCAGCTCTCGCGACGACTTGGCGCCCGTCTGCACGGCGCGATCAGGCTGGGGGAGCCCGTGATCGAAGTCAATTGGGGTCGGCGCGTGACGCTCGTCACGCCGACCGGCGCGTTCACCGCCGGCCGCGCGATCCTGACACCGCCGAAGCCGGTGATCGGATCGATCCGCTTCGAGCCGGAGCTACCCGCGATCCTCGACCAGCTGCTCCAGCGCCAGCCGATGGGGGCGGTGATCAAGATCAACGCCGTGTACGCGAGGCCGTTCTGGCGGGCTCAGGGGCTGAGCGGCGCGGTCGTCTCGACGACCGGGCCCGTGCAGCTGGTGTACGACAATTCACCTCCCTCGGGTGTCCCCGGCGTTCTCGTTGGCTTCATGGAGGGCAACGCCGGGAGGCCGTATCTGTCGCTTCCGGCCGCCCGTCGCCGTGCTGCTGCGCTCGCTTGTTTCGCGCGCTACTTCGGCGCTGCCGCTGGGAGGCCGACGGCGTACCACGACATGGTCTGGGCGGCGGAGCGCTATACCCGAGGCGCTTACTCGACGTACAACCCGCCGGGCGTCCTGACTTCGTTTGGCAGGGCGACCGCTGCCCAGCCCGTCGGCCCGCTCCACTTCGCCGGCGATGGGACGAGCCCGCTCTGGCCTGGCTACATGGAGGGAGCGATCCGCTCCGGCGAGCGGGCCGCGGCCGAGGTGCTGCGGTCCCTTTGACCGCGGTGCTTTCTCGCCGTGAGAGTCAGGCCGATCCGGCCGCGAAGTGCTCGACGATCCGCTCCGCGTACCACTGCGGCCAGGGCTCTGACGTATTCGCTGACGTGTACTCCTTGTCGAGCCCGACGAGGCGCCACACCAGCTCGCTGCGAACCGGCGTCGTTCCCAGAATCTGCGGAAGCTCGGACAGGTTCACCAGCCAGTCCGCGTACCACGATGCCCAATCCGGGTCATCGCCGTCGACGATCCGGTAGACGACGTGATGCGTCTCACCGGCCTCGTGCAGCAGCGCAGCGACCCGCTCTGAACGCTCGCTCATCGCGGCCCATTGTGCCCGATCGGCTGGCCTGGAGAGCAGTCGCGCGGCGAACACGGTGCAGTACCGTGCCGGGCACGATGGCTGACCGGTTCCTTCCAGGCGACCGGATCGAGTACATCGGCCGTGCGGTGTTCGACGGCATCATCGACACCGGTGAGGTTGGCTGGGTCATCCGGGTGGAGGCGGGCTGGGTCTTTGCCTCCTGGCCGCGGAGCGGGGTCCACAGTGTCCCCGTCAGGAGCGCGCGATTGCTTGCGCCCGAGGTCACCCGTGATGTCGATGAGGCGCCGAACGCGCTCTTGTGGCCGGTGCTCGGCGAGAAGTTGCCTGCTCTAGAGAGCGGACGGCCCTGCGACCCGTACATGAATCAGGGTTGCCATCCCGACATCGTGGCCCGCGTCTGGGACGAGCTCGGAGCAGAGCTGCCGCGGGACTGCCGGGCGCTGGCGAAGGGCAGACCTGTGCTCGCGCATCCGGCGACAGATCGCATCATCGCCGCCGCTCGCGGGACCGCTTACGCCCTGTGGCTCACGCCCGAGGACTTCGCGGACGCGCGAGAGGGGGGCGCGAAGACGGTGATGGCGTGGAGCGACGTTCCTGAAACTGATCTCGCCAAAATCGCCGGCGCCGGGTGGATCTGGGGGAGCTGGTATGCGCATGAGCCGGCGTGGCTGCGGCGCGCGTACGCAGCCAGTGGCTCCGATCAACGGACGTGGTAACGGTTCGCCTGGCCGCCTGCGAGTAGCCTGCAGGCGTGGGCCATCGCGTCGTTGTGCCTGACGAGCTCGAGTGGATTACCCGGCCTCACGAGCCCGGAGAGCCGGCGCGCCACGTCGCCGAGCTGAGCGAGCGAGCGGAGTTCGCCCACACCCGCGCAAACATATGGCGCTACGAGCCCGGCGCGAAGGGGCGGCGGCACCGGCACCCCCTGCAGGAAGAGACGTTCGTCGTCCTCTCGGGGACGCTGTCGATGTACGTCGGCGACCCGCCTGAGCGTAAAGACGTGCCGGTCGGTGGACTCATCCACATCGAACCGGGAACGCCGCTCCAGAGTGTCAATCACGCCGAGGAGGATCTGGTCGTCTATGTCTATGGCACGCCTCCGGAAAGCGAGCACGCCGAGATCCTCGACTCAGCTGTCTAGCTGCCGGTGACCACCGACAAATGGCTCCCGGAGGATCGGGGCATCGGATGAAGCCTCCAGACCGCGCGGCTACCGTGCAGCCATGGAGCTGGCGACACATCGGAGCCCCGAATCGAGTTGACGAGCACCCTCGCGCGGGTATAGCGCTGGATCAGCGCAGCTGCTGGACGGCTCGGTTCCGGAGCAGCGCTTGGGAGGGTTCCATAAGTGGCGGGCGTTCCGCGCGCGCCGGAAGGGAGGCAGAGGTGCGGAAAGAGGCAAAGGTGCGGAAAGTCGCGTTGTGGGGCTCGCTTATAGCGGTCGGGGGGCTAATTGCGCTCGTGCCCGCGTTGGGCACGGCCTCCACCGGTGCAGTGAGATGGCATCCGGCGGCGAGGGGCGGCCTCGACTGCAACGGGTTCAGCCCCGTGCAGAAGACTTCCGCCAGATGTGGTGCACGGAAATCGCTGCCAACGATCCCAACGGGTTCGTCGACAACGGCCATTACGTCGGCCATGATGAGCCGGATATCGGGTTCTTCTCCAAGGTACACGGGTCCTCGAGCAACATGACGTACAGGAC
>CATPBV010000301.1 GCA_955652345.1 uncultured Solirubrobacteraceae bacterium
CGCCGCGCGCATGCACCCGCAGACCACGAGCAGGAAGCCAAGCAGCCCGATCAGGCCGGTCTCGGCGAGCAGCTGTAGGTACGTGTTGTGGACGAAGTACGGGACATCGGTGAGGTATGCGATCCGCGAGATGCTCCCGGGGGTCAGCACGTAGTGGGCCTCGACGACCTGGAAGTTGCCGATGCCCACGCCGACCAGCGGATGTCCGGTGAACACCTGCCATCCGACTCGCCACAGGTCGTTGCGGCCGCTAGTCCCGCCACCGAGATCCGTGATGCGCGCCAGCGCCCCGGGCTGAGCAGCGGAGAACGCCGCGACGGTCACGGCGGCAACGAGGACCATGGCGACTATGCGCCTGCGATGGCGGGGTGAGATGACCAGAGCGGCGATCGTGCCCGACGCGAGCGCGAGCAGTCCACCCCGCGACTGCGTGGCAATGAAGCCCACCGTGACGAGCGCGAACGCCAGCAGCAGTCCCGCGCGAACCACCCGCCGGCGGTGGATGCTGAGCAGGCCGATGATCAGGAACATCGTCGCCACGAATCCCGCCGCCTGGACGTTGGGGTCACCGCCCCCGCCCGTGAACCGTCCCTGGATCGCGGTCTGGCTCACGCTTGTGTCCGGTGGCTTGAGGCTGCCGGTCGCGAGCCCGATCAGGACGGACACGACCGAACCGGCGACGAACGCGAGCATCACGTAGTTCACCTCGCGGGAGTTGGTCAGCGTCGTCGACGTCACCAGGAGCGCCAGCGCCGCGAGCGCCCAGTAGCTGGTCTCCGTGCCCGCCGTACCGGCGCGCTGCGACCAGGCGATCGACAGCGCGAACCACATGCACATCAGGGCTACCGTCACCAGCAGCCTCCGGTGGTCGCGCAACACCGCCAGCTTGCCCTTTCGGCCCAGCGAAGCCCCGATCCATCCAAGCCCCACGAGCACGCCGAGCGCGTTCGGCGCCGAGCTGAGGATCGATAGATCCTGGAAGAACTGCACCGCGACCCAGACGGCGAGCGCGGCAGCGAGGTCGAACAGCACGAGCGGCGCGAAGCTCGCGACGAGCACTATCGCAAGGCCGTACTTGATGCGGCCGTCGGCCATCAATCGGCCAAGTAGCGCCGCGCTCAGGAGAACCGCTGCCACGATCACCGGCGCGGGTATGTTGGGCAGTGCCCGCGCGCGGGATCCCTCGCGACGCGGCACGGTCGAGGCAATGCCGCTCATTGCAGGTACCTGCTCCGCTCGGGGATCAACCGCAGCCCTGTCCGGCCGACGCGGGGTGCACGACGCTGGCCCGACTCCGCGAGTACGGCGTCGTACAGGGCCCGCGTGCTGCGCACCCACGGTCCTGCCGTGAACCGATCGAGATACACCTGCCGCGCGGCCTGGGCGAGCCTACGGCGCCGCTCCGGATCCGCCAGCAGCTCCGCTAGCGCGGTCGCGAGCGCGTCAACCTGGGGTGGGGGAGCGAGCAGCACGCCGGTCCGCCCGTCGCTGATCATCTCGGGGATCCCTCCGACAGCGGTCGCAATGACCGGGACGGAGGCCGCCATCGCCTCGATGATCGAGGTGGGGAATGCATCCGCGCGCGATGGCTGAAGGCACACGTCGCATGCGTCGAATACCCGCGTCAGGTCGTGCCGGAGCCCGGCGACGACGACGACACCGTCGAGCTCGGTCGCGCGCTCCACCAGGTCGTCGTACAGGTCGCCCTGTCCGGCGATCAGCAGCCGCAGGTTCGGAAAGCGGGTGCGGAGCTCGCGGACCGCGCCGAGAGCGATGTCGTGCCCCTTCTCCGGGCGGAGCGCGGAGACCATGCCGACAACGAGATCGTCGCCCGCCAGACCAAGCTCCCGCCGGACCTCTGCGCCGCTGCCGGGAGCCGCTACGAAGTCGACGCCATTGTGAATCGTGACGATCTGGCGCTCGGTCGCGAACCCGCGCTTCAAGTACTCCCGCCGCGCGGATTCGGAGACGGCGATGATGCGCGATGCGCAGTGCTTGACGAGCTTGCGGCGAAGCGCGACTCCCGACGCCTCCCACTGCGAGGAGTGGATGGTGCACACGACCGGAATCCCCAGCGACCTCGCGGCGATCCCGCCGAGAACGTCGGAGGTGCCGAGATGGGTATGCACGATCTGTGGACGAACCGCCGCGATATGGCCGCGGACGGATCGCAGGGCACGCAGGCGCGGCGGGCCGGTGAGGTTCAGATTGATCGGCGGCATTCCCAGCTCGACCAGGGGCTCAGCTGCGGGATTGCCCCGGCGGTCCTCGAGGCACGCGATCTGGAGATTGATGCCCGCTTCGCCGGCGGCCGGCGCGAACCGCGCCAGCAGCGTCTCGGCTCCGCCGAGGACGAAGTGGTCGATCAGGGCAAGAACGTCAACCTGATCGTCGATGGCGACATCGTCCGAGATCACCGTGTGCGGCGGCGCCCCGCCGAGGGGAGGGTGCTGCGGTCCTTGTCGCTGCCTTCGGTGAGGCTCCGGATGGGGAGGCGGACGCGGTTCTTGGCGCCACGCTCGCCGTTGGTCGCGGGCGAGTAGCCATAACCGTAGTAACCGCCGCCACCTGTCTCCTCGCCGACCACGACCATGCCGACCGTCGGCGCGTTTGCCCGTTCGAGGAGGTCGCGGGCGATCGAGATCCTCCTGCGCTCGGTGTGCCGAGGACGGACGACGACCACAACCTGATCGCACATCTGCGAGATCCGGAGCGTCTCCGAGACTTCGCCAACCGGCGCAGTGTCGAGGATCACATAGCTGGCGGTGTTGCGTGCCTGTTCGAGGACGTCCGGAAGCCGCCGGATGAACGCCTCGTAGGTCGCCAGATCCCCCTTCGGCGCAGGGATGACGCGGACGTGACTGAGGCCCGGTATCGCGACGGGGACCAGCCGCTCGCTGGCGTGGGGGCTCTGCCCACGCGGCTCAGGCACGCCGAGAAGCCTTCCGAGATCGCGCTTGCGCAGATCGAGATCGATCAGGATCACGTCCTCCTCGACCTCCGAGAACGCGGCCGCGAGCGCCGCGGCGACCGTGGTCTTCCCATCGCCGGCACCGGCGCTCGTGAGCATGATCACGGAGCCGGCGTCCCGGAGGGAGAGCTGCACCCGAAGCATCCGGATCTGCTCGAACGCCCGCGGCGAGAAGCTCGATGGCCCGAAGTCGCGACGGCGCCAACCGCGCATCACCGGAATGCTGGCCAGCACCGGCAGGGGATAGAGGGAGGTCAGCTCGTCGACCTCGTGGATCGGGCGCGTGAACGTCTCGAGCGCGAGCGCCCCGACGCCGCCGAGCACCAGCCCGCCCGCCAGTGCGAGCGCCACGATCAGCCATGTCGCGGGGCCCGTCGGGGTGGACGGGGTCTGCGCGGTCTGCGACACCGACATGGTGGGCTCACGGCCGGAACCCTGTACCGACTGCAGCTGCGCAACTGTGGCGGCCAGTGCGGCTGCCTCGGGCGAGGAGGAAGGGCCCTTCAGTGCGGCTAAACGAGC
>CATPBV010000302.1 GCA_955652345.1 uncultured Solirubrobacteraceae bacterium
CATTCCGTCCTCCGCCGTCGGTGGCGGCTGCGCCATCCATCTCGGAGGACCGCGCTATGCCGACTTCGAGATTGCGCATGGCGAGCCTCTGCCGGCTCCGACGGCCACCGCGCTGCAGCCGTTTCCGTAGCTGCCCATCGCTAGACTCAGACGGCCCCGGCGGGGTTCCCGAGCGGTCAAAGGGGATAGGCTGTAAACCTATTGGCTCTGCCTTCCCAGGTTCGAATCCTGGTCCCGCCATCTCCCCGCGCGCGCCCCGCGCCGTTGCCATGAACCCCTGGCAAATACAGGGGAGCCGGACCCCGCTTCGAACGAAGCGGAGTCCGGCTCTCGGCCCCCCTGGCCCCCTGCCCCCTGGCTCGCTACCGCGTCGCGACCGGCTCGATTCGCCGGCCCGTTGAGCGGGCAGCGACCGCTCCGCCAAGCGCGAGCAGCGACAGGGCGAGACCGCCCGCGGCGCCGATACCGGCGTCGCCCCAGTTGAAGCCACGATCCGCCGGAGCCCCGCTGGTGACGATGCGCGGGTGGGTCGTGAAGCCGCCCCTCGCTGTCGGGGTGACCTGGGACAGATACTCGTCATTTCGGTGGCCGAGTTGCGGGGAGTGGCCGGTACCGTTCGGCACGGCGGTGGCCTGTGGCGCTGACGGTGCAGACGTCACATGGACGATGGCCAGTGGCCCGACCGGCATGGCCGACGCGGGGCCGGCGCTGACAGCGCCGAGCGCGAGTGCCAAGGCGGCTGTCTTCTTGAGTGATAGGTGGGTGAGCATATTGCGATACCTCCTGAGCCTGCTGATCTTTGAACGGGACATGGGAGGTAGCCTGAACCGTCGCTGACCCTCCAACCACTCGATTCAGCACGTTCGTCTGCCCAGTTCTGGACAGACGGCGGTGCGCCTGATCTGACCCGATGAGGGCGCGACCTGCGGCTGCTACGCCGCGCGGGCCCTGAGTGCGTCGAGGTCCGTGACGACCATGGATCGCCGGGCCGTCTGCACCCAGCCAAGCGTCCGAAGCGTCTGCAGCGCGTGTGCGACCGCCGCGCGCGAAGCCCCGGTCCAGGCGGCCAGCTCATCCTGGGACAGCGGCAGCGCGATCACCAGGCCGTCATCCGAGGCCACGCCGTAGCGCTCCGCAAGCTCCACGATGCGAGCCGCCAGGCGTCCAATGACGTCAGACGCACCGGCCTGCGACAACTTCACCGTCGCGTCCCGAACACGCTGGGTGACGACCTCCAGCAATACGACCGCGATGCGGGGGGTGGTCTCGAGATGCGCCCGGAACCTCGATGCCGGCATCACCACAGCCTCGACCTCTTCGAGGGCGGTTGCGGAAGCGATCCGCGGATGCCCATCGACGAACGCGAGCTCGCCGAGCACATCTCCGGGGTCGCGAATTCCCAGCAGCATCTCACGCCCGTCCTCACCGACACGAGAGATCTTGACCCGGCCGGCCAGCAGGATCATGACTCGCTCTCCGGGCTCCTGCTCGAACAGCAACAGCGCGCCACGCGGGAAACCCCGCCGAATTCCGAGCCCGTACAGGGCTTCGCGCTCGGCTTCGTCGAGCAAAGCTACGAAGCTACCGGCGACGACGCTGACCTTGGGTGCGAGCGATGCCATTCACCTCACCAGTCAGCGGCATGCGGCTGGGTCACCGCGGAGCCACCGATGGCTCGACGTCCACACGCTATCAGCGTATCCGCCGAGCCTTGACCTGACCGAAGGCCCCGCATAGGGTGCGGCGCATGTCGGTCCAGTGGGCGCATCTGCCCGGAGGCGGCACTCTCGTAGCCTCCACCCGAGGGGCGTGGATACAGCAGCCGTCGATCGCCTCGCTCGGCCCGCGGGGCCCGATGACAGACTCGCTCAGGGCAACGCTGAGGACGACTCAGCACCTCCTCGACGGGGCGATTGCCGCTGCGGAGCGCGACGCGCCCGACCTGCTCGCACCGCCGATGACAGCCACGCGCTGGGCGTGGCATCTCGTGGCTCAGTGGTACTGCGCACACCACAGCGTCGCCCTTCTCCCTGAGCTCACCGAGCGCTACGAAGCCGCGGCGCGCGCAGATCTCGCCAACTTCGCACGACGGAAGCTCGAAGAGGAACAGGGACACGACCAGTTCCCGCTTGCAGATCTGCGAGCGCTTGGCTACGACGCCGAGGCGGCTGTCCAGCAGGTGCCGCCCGATCCGGCGATCAAGGCTGGAGTCGACTACGCGCGGGCCTGCTTGCGCGGCGAGCATCCTGTCGAGTTCCTGGGATACATATACGCACTCGAGCGACGTGTGATCCGTATTCCCGAGAGTTGGCTCTCCGCTCTCGACGCTGTGCTTCCACCGGGCGTTGAAGCCGCGTCGGGTATCCGCCTGCATGTTGGACAGCTCGACGTCGGCCACGTGGCCGAGTCGGTCACGTTCGTCGCCGGCCTGCCGGCCGACGATCGAACTCGCATCGCCCAAAGTTGCTATCGAACCACCGAGATCAGTTGCGGTACGTACCCCGGGCAACATCCATCCGACGCCGAGCTCGTGAGCCTGCTCTCGCGCTTTCGGGGTGCGCACGCCAAGCCCGCGCCCACCGGCGCCACTTGAAAGCGAGGAGACAGAACGTGAGTCCCCAACCCAAGAACGTCAAGGGCTTCCAGCTCCTGGACGAGATCGCCGCTCAGGCCTTGACCAACACGAACTACCGTCGGCGGCTGCTGGACGATCCGAAGTCGGTGCTCCGCGAGAAGGGTCTGGCGGTGCCGGACGACGTCGAGGTGGTGATCCATAGAAACGGCCCGAATCTGATCCACCTCGTCCTGCCGTCACAGCTCGCCAAAACCGCCCGGCTCGACGTAAAGGAAGTAGACGTGGCCACGCTCAGCCGCAACGCTCCGTTCTGAGGCAACTGGCGCCGGTCGGATCCCTGCGCGCCCCATCAGTTACGGCCCCGTCCAGCTGCGACTACGCTCGGCGAAGGGTGTCGAGCAGCTCCTCAGCCCCGCCGCGGCCGGGCAGGTCGCCCTTCGCGCGGAACAGCTCGACCGCGGCGTCGGCGTGGCGTTTCGCTTCCTCCGATTGGCCGAGCGCCGACGTCACACGCGCGAGTCCGAGCTTCGCCTCCGCCTGAAGGCCGACGAAGTCGGTCTTCATCGCCGCCTGCACCGCGCTCCTGGCCCAGCGTTCGGCCGCTTCCCGATCGCTGTCCGCGAGTGCGAGCTGGGCCCGAACCCCGTGTGTGATCGCGAAGTTGAAGACATCCTCGGGAGCGCTCAGTTGCTCGGCGAGCTCCACCGCGGTGGCCGCAGCTTCGGTGTCGACCAGCAACTGGTACACGCGCGCCAACATCGCCTGCGTCGTCGATCGCAGCAGGCGCTCCCCCCGCTTCTCGAGGATCGAGTCGGACCGGAGCAGCGAGGCGATGGCCGCGGCGGGATCGCCCGCCGAGAGCTCGATCGAAGCGGAGGACTGTTCGGAGGTGGCAATCATCGTGTGCATCCCAAGCGCACCGAAACCTGCCAGCGCGCGGTCAGTAAGGCGGCGAGCTTCGGCGAAGCGGCCCTCCAGTCGCTCGACCTCCGCACGTCCAAGATCGACGCACGCCCGCAGATAGGGCCCCGGTTCAGCGCGGTCGATCGCGTCAAGCTCCGCGGAGATCGTCTCGGTGTTCTGTGGCCCGTAGATGAGGGTCGCGACACGCCATCCCAGTGCTCGTGACCACAGTCCGACGTCTCCATGCCTGCGCGCATGATCGGCGGCCAGGCGTAGCTCCTCCCCTGCGAGGGTCGCCTGGCTGGCAGTCCACCACATCCAGAACGCCAGCATGTGCGCCTTGGCGAGGCCGCGGTCGTCGGAGGACCGCACGAGCTCCTCGAGCATCCGAGGAAGGCTCGATTCGATCCTGCGCTTTGCCTCGCCCGGCCGTGAGGAGACCAGCCACTCGAGCCGGCTCAGGTAGGCGGCTCCCGATTCATCGCCGTCGCGCTCCGCGCAGGACAACAGGTCATCGGCACGCGCGAGGTCGCCCACCTCGATCAGCCGCTCCGCCAGCGCGGCGCTGATTCGAACGTGCAGCGCATCGCCGGAGGGCGCGAGTGCGAGCGCCCGCTCGAGGAGGTTCCTTGCCGCGGCCACGTCGCTGCGATCGCCGGCGCGCTGACCTGCGGAGTACAGGTGCTCGGCACCGTGGCGCGCAAGCACGGGATCGACCGCGCGGCCGAGCTCCATCCTGAAGCGGACGGCCTGCTCGATGTGCCAGCCGGCGATCTCGTCGACTTCGATGAAATCGACGGCGGCGTTTTCGAGCCAGGCGGCGTACCGCTCATGGAGGTCCGCGCGCCTGGTCTTCGGCACGCGGTCATACGCGGCGTCGCGTATCAGTAGATGCCGGAAGCTGAACGCGCGGTCTCCCGGCAGGTTGGACGGGTGAGGCCGTATCAGGTCCTTGCTCACGAGACCGGACAGCAACGGGTCGGCGTCGATCGTCTCGCCGCCGCGCGCCAGTGCAGATGCCGCCGAGCGGTGAAACACCTGACCTTCGATCGCGGCGCACTCGAGCAGCTCACGCTCATGCTCCGCCAAGCCTTCGAGCCTCGCAACGAGCAGAGCCTGGATCGTTGGGGGAACCTCGACAGTGGCCCGCTCGCGCGCGAGCACGACCATCTCTCGGAGGAATAGCGGGTTGCCTTCGCTCCTGCGGACGACCCGCGCCCTTTGTTCCGGGCTGAGGTCGTCACCGAGTTCCTCGAGCAGCTGCTCGCAATCCGCGTCACGCAGCGGCTCGAGGCGGATCGTGGTCGAGTCGAGCTTTCCGACACGCCATCCGGCCTGGTCCTCGAGCAGCTCGGGGCGGGCCGTGCACAGGACCAGGATCGGGGCGTCCCGCGAGAGCTCTACGACGTGGTCGAGCATCTCGACGAGCATCGGCTCAGCCCATTGCATGTCGTCAACGTGCAAGATCACCGGGCGCTCAGATGCGAGCGACTCGAGCAGTCGTCGCACCTCCCAGAAGAGCTCCTCCGGCGTCGCTGCGCCGCCTCGCGAGAGGCGCTCGAGCGTCGGTCCGGCGGCCTCGCCGGCGACCGCCAGCGCCTCGAGGATTGGCCAGAACGTGATGCCCTCGCCGTAGTGCAGGCAGCGGCCACGGAGCGCGGTTGCGGCGCCTTCGAGCTGGACGAGGAGCTCTTCGACGAGGCGTGACTTGCCGACGCCGGCAGCGCCGACGAGTGCGCACAGCTGACATTCGGACTGCGCGAGCGTGCGAGCCCAGACCTCGCGGAGAAGGCGCAGCTCGCGCACGCGGTTCACCAGTGGTACATCCAACTGGCGAGCGAGTCCCGGGGCGACGGGATCGACGCTCAGCAGCCGGAACGCCGGAACCGGCTCGGATTTACCTTTGACCGTGAGCGGCTCGAGTGGCTCCACCTTGACCGCATCACGGACGAGACGCAGGGTCTCGGAACCGAGCAGGATGTCCCCCGGCTGCGCTGCCTGCTCCAGTCGAGCCGCTACGTTGACGGCGTCGCCAACGGCGAGGGTCCTGCGTTCGTCTGTCACCACGAGGCCGGTGTTCACCCCGGTGCGCAACGGCAAGGTGATTCCGACGTCCTCCGCGACGGACCTCGACGCGTCTCTGATCTCCACAGCAGCCCGGACTGCGCGCAGGGCGTCGTCCTCGTGAACGCGCGGGATTCCAAAGACCGCGAGTACGGCGTCGCCGGCAAACTTCTGGACGATTCCCCCGTGGCGCTCGACGGTTGCGCTGATCGCCTCGAAGTAGCGGCTGAGAACATCGCGCAGTGCCTCCGGATCGAGCTTCTCACCCAGTGCGGTTGAGCCGACGACGTCGCAGAAGAGCGCCGTTACAACCTTTCGGGCGTCGCCCGGTTTGGCGTCCTGCGGCAGGGGCGCACCGCACGCCCCGCAGAAGCGGAAGCCGCTCGGGCTCTCGGTGGCGCAGCGCTCGCAGATGGCCATGATGAGACGCCCCGGTTCCGTAAATGTAACCGCGGAGGGCGACGATCCGTAGACGCGTGAGTGGTGGCTCGATCGAGCCTGGTTGCTGTTCAGGTGGCAACGGCAGGCTCGAGCTCTCGACCGATCCGGCCGACCGCGGCGTGGAGGGCTCCAGCGGCGAGCAGCGCATCAGTCGCCTGGGCGAGGACGCGGCCGATCAGGCCGCTGCCACGCACCGACACTGACGCGCGTACCTCACTTCCGCGGGCGACCCGGCGGAAGCGGTACTCGACGTCCAGTGAGATTGGGCCATCGGCGACGAGCGCCAACCGGTCCTCGTGCGCTGCAAGGACCTCGACGTCGAACTCGAGCGTGCGTCCGGCCAGGCGGCCGACCACGCGTGCCCGGCTGCCCGTGACGAGACGATCCGTGTTCATGTCGACCAGCTCGAAGGGGACGGGGCTCCATCGCGTGATGGCCTCGGGCTCGGTCAGTAGAGCGAGCACGTCGTCAGGTAGGCCGGCGACCGTTGTCTGGGTGGTCCAAGTCCTCATTGCGGCGGTCAGTAGCGTCGCGGCCATACGCGGCCTTCACAACTCACTTGTGTACGCCTCGGTGTCCAGTTCTGGACGTTGAGAGCGCCGCGGCCAACGGCGGCGACTTGGCCCGGGCCCTCTCGCTGACGAGCGCTGGCGCGGCGGCGTAGCGTATGCGCGATGCTCGACTGCACCTACTGCGTCCAGATTCCGCACCGCCTCGGCCAGCTGGCAAAGGTCGCCGGCGCGATCGCCGAGGCCGAGGGCCTGATCGGCGATGTGGTCACGATCTCGATCGGCCGCGAGAACTCGGTGCGCGAGCTGACGATCGAGGTCCGGGACGACAGGCAGGCAGCGCACGTCGCCGACGCAATCGAGGCGCTCGACGACATTCGCGTCCTGTGGTACCAGGATCGTGCGCTGATGAGCCACGAGGGGGGTGTGCTCAAGGTCGACGCCGTCCACCCAGTGCGCACCGTCCAGGAGATGCGCGACGTCTACACGCCCGGGGTCGCGCGCGTGTGCATGGCGATCGTCGAGCACCCGGAGCTCGCCGGGCGGTACACGATGATCTCGAGCAGCGTGGCGATCTGCACCAACGGGAGCCGGGTGCTGGGTCTCGGGAACATCGGGCCGGTTGCGTCGATGCCGGTGATGGAGGGCAAGGCGGTGTTCTACCGGCAGTTTGCGGATATCTCCGCTGTGCCGATTCTGATCGACGCGAGCGACGTCGACACGTTCGTCGAGACGGTCACCCGGATCGCACCGACGTTCGGCGGGATCCACCTCGAGGACATCTCCGCGCCCGAGTGCTTCGAGATCGAGCGCCGGCTGATCGAGGACCTGCCGCAGCCGGTCATGCACGACGACGTCCACGGCACCGCTGTGGTCGGCGTTGCGGCCGTGATCGTCGCCTGCCGGCACGCCGGGATCGAGCTCCATTCCGCGACCGTCGGGCAGCTCGGGCTGGGCGCCGCCGGCTTCGGGATCGCATCCCTGGTGGTCGATGCGGGCGCGGGCCGCGTGCTCGCGTTCGACCCGCTCGAGGCGTCACACGCCCGGGCGCGCGAGCGAGGAGTCGAGATTCGCTCGATGGACGATGTTCTGCGCGAGTCGGATGTGGTTGTGGCGACCACGGGACGACCGGGCCTGATCGAGCCGTCGATGATCCGGCGCGGTCAGGTGGTCCTTGCGCTCACGAATCCCGACCCGGAGATCGAGCCCGAGGAGGCGGAGGCGGCCGGGGCGGCGTTCGCGGCGGATGGGCGTAGCGTCAACAACGTACTCGGCTATCCAGGGATCTTCCGCGGCGCACTTCAGTCCGGGGCGGCGGGCATCAACGTCGAGATGAAGCTCGCGGCGGCACGAACGATCGCTGACCTAACCAAGGAGGACGAGCTGGTCCCGAACGCGCTGGACCGCAGCGTCCACGATGCGGTCGCCCTGGCGGTGAAGGAGGCCGCGGAGACGAGCGGAATCGCCCGTCCCGAGCTGGCCAACGCTCGGCTGTAGCGGCTGGATCGCCGCGTTAGAAGCTCGCCGCTTTCGGGCTGTAACGCGCCGAGCCAATCGCCGCAGTGCACCGACTTCCTGCACGTGCACGGTTTCGTGCACCGTTGCCTACTGGCGTCATCGCTCTGCCCATCCTGTTAGGTTGGGCGCGCCCTCGATGCCGCCGCGGCGTCAGGGAACATCAGGCGGACCGCAGGTCCCAGCGCCCGCCCCCGAGCAATGCCCAGCCACGCAAGGTCATACAAGCGCGCTGCATGTGCGGTGCTGGCGACCCTCGTCGCCTGCCTCAGCATCGCCTTGACCAGTTCGCGCCCCGTCGCCCGCGCAGCGAGCATCGGCGGGCTCCAGCAGCAGATCAGCGCCGGACAGAGCAGTGTGTCGAGCCTCTCCGGCGCGTTCGGCTCGGCCTCGGGTCGGGTGAGCCAACTCGACTCGGCGATCTCGGGACTCCAGCAACGGCTCGCGACGATTCAGGCCAATCTCGACGCCCAGCGCACGGCGCTCGCGCGGCTACGCGTCCGGTACGCCGCCGCCAAGCACCGCCTCGAGCAGCTTGTGGCATTCGACACGCACGCCGAGAGGGTCCTCACGCAGCTGCTCGTCTCGAACTATGAGAGCGACCATCCGGATCTGGTGAGCGTTGTGCTCGATGCGACCGGCTTTAAGAACCTGCTCGAGCGGCTCGCGTTCGCGCAGCGGATCCGCACCCAGGACGTGACCGTGATCAGGGAAGTGAAGGCGGCCCGCCGCGCGGTGGCGTTTCAGGCCACGCGCCTCGGCGCGCTGCAGGTCCGCGAGCAGAAGCTCACGGCGAACATCCTCGCCGACCGCGACAAGCTCGCTCAGGTCAAGGTCAAGCTCTATACGCAGGAGATCGCGGCTGCCCAGGTGAAGGCGTCGGCGGGCAGCCGGCTCGCCAGCGCACGAGCCCACCTATCGAGCCTCAAGTCCCAGCTCTCGCAGATCCAGGCCGCGCAGGCGCAGACAGCCGTCAGCAGCGCCAACCCCTCCGGCGTGGGAAGCCCATCCGTCAGCTTCGGCCCAGTCTCGAGCAGCGGCGGATTCACATTCCCGTTCCCCAAGGGCGCTGTCTCCGGACCGGGCAGCTGGTCGCTGGACAACGGGGTCGACATCTCGGCCCCGGGAGGAACTCCCGAGCTTGCGGTGTGCTCGGGGACGATCGTACTTCATGGCATCGGAGGCTTCGGTTCGGACACGCCAGTCCTTCATTGCGACAGCCCGGTCGGCGGCTATAGCTACGTCTACTACGGCCACGCGGGCCCGGCGAATCAGCTCCCGGTTGGTACACACGTTGGCGCCGGCCAGGTGATGAGCGAGGTCGGGCCAGGGATCGTCGGGATCTCGACCGGCCCGCACATCGAGATCGGATTCTGCGATGCAAGCGGAGGGCTCCTTGGCCCCGGGACGGCCGGCACGATGCAGTCGCTTCTAGCTGCCTCTTACGGCGGCTGACGGCCAGAGCCTGCACCACATCCCACTCCGCCGCGGGTAGAGTCGCCACCGTGTCGCTGACTGCCGTGGTTCGAGCGGTCGCACTCGCGGGCCTGGTCGCCGTCGGCGCGCCCGCCGGGGCGCTGAGCGCCAGATCGGTCCCCGTCACGGCACTCGCTGGTCCGCTCACGATCTCCCCGGAGCCGGGGACTCCGGACGCCTCGCCTCAGACCCAGATCAGCATCCTCGGAGCGGCCCCGGGCACGATCCAGTCCGTGCAGGTGACCGGAGCGCTGAGTGGCGCTCACATGGGGAGGCTCGCATCCTATGACGGCGGGAGCGGCGCGAGCTTCCTTCTCCTCCGTCCGCTTGCGGATGGCGAGCAGGTAGCTGTGTCGATCAGGATCGCCGGCCACGCCCGGGTCTCGTTCTCCTTCACCGTCGCCCGTCCCGGCGCCGTGCCGCCGGTGCTGGACATCCCTCGGCGCCAGCCGGCCAAGCTCGATCACTTCGTCTCGAGGCCCGATCTGCTCGCCCCTCGGATCGCAGTGCGACGAAGCTCGCCGGGGCTTGGAGGCGACATCTTCCTCACTCCGCTGCCCGCGCCGGTGGTGCATCCCAGGAGCGGGATCGTGCTGAGCATCAAGCCGGTTGGCCCGGGAGGGCCGATGATCATCGACGGGCACGGGAGGCTTGTGTGGTTTCACCCGCTCACCCCGCCCGTCGTTGCGGCCAACTTCCGCCCGCAGCGCTTCGGCGGACGCGAGGTTCTCACCTGGTGGCAGGGCAGGGTGACGCTCGACGCGTTCGGCGTCGGGGAGGGCGTGATCGCGGACCGCTCGTATCGCGTCTTCAGGACCGTCCACGCCGGGAACGGCTACGCCGCTGATCTTCACGAGTTTGTGATTACGCCTTCCGGCACTGCGCTCATGACGTCCTACTCGCCGGTCCTGGTGCATCTTCCGAGCACCCCGCCCGGCGCCCTCTCGCCGGTGCTCGACTCGATCGTTCAGGAGGTCGACATCCGGACCGGGTTGGTCGTCTGGGAGTGGCACGCGCTCGGTCACATCCCGCTTGCGGATTCGTATGCCACGCCTGGAACAAGCGCCGACTTCGACGCGTTCCACCTCAACTCGATCCAGCTGCTGCCCGGCGGACGCGTGCTCATCTCCGCGCGTGACACCTGTGCCGTGTACGAGATCGACCGCAGCACCGGGCGGATCGTGTGGACGCTCGGCGGCAAGGCGAGCACCTTCCGCCTCGAGCGGGGCGCGCGCTTCTTCTTCCAGCACGACGCTCATCTGCTGGCCGGCAACAAGGTCAGCCTGTTCGACGACGAGGCAGGCCCGCCGATCGAGGCCCACTCCTCGCGGGGATTGATCCTCGCTCTCGACTTCCGCCACCCGGCAGCCAAGGTCGTGAGCCAGTTCCACCGGCCGGGGCGGGCGACGCTCGCCGACAGCGAAGGAAGTCTCCAGACGCTCTCTGGTGGGGGCACGTTCGTCGGCTGGGGCGCGACGCCGTTCTTCTCGCAGTTCACGCGTGCCGGACGGCTGCAGTTCGACGGTGCTCTGCCAATGGACGACGGCTCCTACCGGGTGTACCGCTACCCGTGGACCGGTACGCCCGCGACGCGGCCGAGCATCGCGGTGACGCGGGTTTCACCAGGGCGCGTGGTGGTGCACACGAGCTGGAATGGGGCGACCGCGCTCGCCCGGTGGCAGGTGATGGTGGGTCGGAGCCAGGGGTCGCTGCAGCCTGTGGCCTCGGCCGCTGCCCGCGGGTTCGAGACGCGGCTGAGCGTGGCGACGCGCCAGCACATCTTCGAGGCGCGCGCGCTCAGCTCGACCGGCCGGCTGCTCGGCAGTTCGCTGCCGACGAGGGTCGCGGGGACCGCGTCTGCCACGCGGGCTCGTGGTCCCGCCGGGATCCACAAGATCCGCCACATCGTGATCATCATGCAGGAGAACCGCTCGTTCGACAGCTACTTCGGGACGTTTCCCGGCGCCGACGGCATCCCGATGCGCCGCGGGGTTCCGACGGCGTGCGTGCCGGATCCGCTCGGTCATCGTTGCATCCGGCCATTTCACGATCCGCACTACGTCAACTACGGCGGTCCGCACGACCTGGTCGCCTTCGGGGCCGACTACAACGGCGGGCGGCTGGACGGGTTCATTCGCGCCAGGGAGACATGCCACAACCTCCTGGACCCACACGAGTGCCGCGCAGGGCTGCCGCTGGACATGATGGGCTACCACGACCAGCGCGAGATTCCGAACTACTGGGCCTACGCGCGCCGGTTTGTGCTCCAGGACCACATGTTCGAGTCCAACTCCTCGTGGAGCTTGCCGGCTCACCTGTTCCTGGTGTCAGAGTGGTCTGCGTATTGCGCGGTCCGAGGTAACCCGTTCAGCTGCACCTCGAACATCGAGGTCCCCGGACTGCCCGCGGATATCGGGCCACCGCCTCACACTCCGCCCGACTACGCCTGGACGGATCTGACTTACCTGCTGTATCGCCACCATGTCAGCTGGGGTTACTACGTCAAGAAGGGACCCGAGCCCGACTGCGAGACCGGCGCGATGTTCTGCCAGTACCGCGACCAGGACCCGCGCACCCCCGGTATCTGGAACCCCCTCCCGAGCTTCGACACGGTCCGCCGGGACCATCAGCTCGGAAACATCCGCGACACGAGTGCGTTCTACGCCGACCTACGCAGGGGCCGGCTGCCGGCCGTCTCGTGGGTGATTCCGAGCGGCGCGGTCAGCGAGCATCCCACCTCCTCGATCCGCACCGGTCAGGGATATGTAACTCGCCTGATCAACGCGATCGGGCGGAGCAAGGCCTGGAACAGCACTGCGATCTTCCTGACGTGGGATGACTGGGGCGGCTTCTACGACCACGTCCGGCCGCCCCACGTCGACCAGAACGGATACGGCTTCCGCGTGCCGGGGATCGTCATCAGCCCATACGCCAGGCGTCACCTCATCGACCACCAGCAGTTGAGCTTCGACGCGTTCACCAAGTTCATCGAGGACGACTTCCTGGGCGGACACCGGCTCGATCCGAGGACCGATGGGCGACCCGACCCGCGCCCGACGGTTCGCGAGGTCGCGCCCACGCTCGGTGACCTGAGGCGTGACTTCAACTTCAACCAGGCTCCTGCGCCGCCGCTGATCCTGTCCCCTTATCCGGTGACTAATGCGTTCCGCGCAGCCGAGCGGCGCGCGGCCCGGATCGGCGCACAAGCGTACGTCTACGGTCTCTCGCTGCTCGACGAGCAGCGGGTCACCGTCAACTTCCCGGTCAACCACTTGATCAGCGTGACGCAGCTGGCCACGCCGGCGGAGCGGCTCGTGCCCGCGCCTAACGTGGACACGCTGTATACGGTCGCCCGCCTCTCCCTCGGCGCGGGGCCGCTCGTCGTGCACGTCCCCGCGGAGCACCGCCGCTATTACACCCTCCAGTTCCTCGACGCGTACACGAACACGTTCGCGTATGTCGGCCGGCGGGCGACCGGGACGCGCTCGGGCGACTACGCGATCGTCGGTCCCGGATGGCACGGGCGAATCCCCGCCGGGGTGCACGAGATCGGAGCACCGACGCCGACCGTCTGGCTGCTCGGACGCACCCTGGTCCAGGGGCCGGGTGACGTTGCCGCCGCCAACGCGATCCAGCGTCAGTACACGCTGACTCCGCTGAGCGGGTTCGGGGGCCCGCCGCTGACCGCCCTGTTCGTACCGAAGTCGACGCTCAGACCGGCTCCGCTACCGAGTGGGCTCGGGTTCTACGACGCGATGGACGCGCTCATGGCCGGCAACCCGGCGCCGCGTTCCGAGCGTCCGCTGCTGCGCCTGTTTGCAAGTGTCGGGATCGGACCGGGGCGGACCCCCTCGACCGAGCGGCTCGACCCGGCGACCCGTGCCGGACTGCTCGCTGGGCTGGCGGAGGGCCGACGTGAGCTCGCTCGCTACGGCCGGCGGATCAGAGCGATTTCGCAGCGGCTGCACAACGGCTGGCTGGTGCCACCGGCGGCGACCGGCGACTACGGCACGAACTACTTGTTGCGGGCGTATGTGGCGGTCAACGCCCTCGGCGCAAACGTACCGGCCGAGGCGATCTACCCGTTCGCGTTCGGAGAGCGCACGCTCGCGCCGCTGAGCGGTGCTCACCGCTACCTCCTGCACTTCGCGCCAGGGGAGCTCCCGCCGGTGAACGCGTTCTGGTCGCTGACGATGTACGACAAGCAGCACTTCCTGGTCCCGAACCCGATCGACCGTTACGCGATCGGCGACCGTACCACGGGGCTTCATCGGAACCGCGACGGCTCGCTCGACATCCTGCTCCAGCATGCTCCTCCGCGGGGTGGTCGGGCCAACTGGCTGCCCGCTCCCGCGGGTCCGTTCGTGCTCGCCCTCCGGCTCTATCAGCCCAAGCGATCGGTGCTCTCCGGGCGGTGGCCGCTGCCCACGATCACCCGCCTTCCAGGGTCGTGACCCCCGCGGTCAGACCCGCTACGCTGGCGCGAGCGCCCTCTTAGCTCAGCTGGTAGAGCACTTCCATGGTAAGGAAGGGGTCGTCGGTTCGAGTCCGACAGAGGGCTTTCTCAGATCGCCCGTGTTTACTGGCTTTCTAGGGTGCGGCCGAGCTGAATGGAGGCGACCCGGCCGCCGGATGGAAGCGTTATGGAAGCCTCGTGGCGCGCGCCCCCGACCGATCTCGCGGCAGTGATCGAGGTGGCCCTTGCCCAAGTCGTCGTGCGAGTTGCCGTTCTCGTGATGATGTTCTGTGATCGAGCCATCCCCTGGACCTGGAAATCATGGACCTGCGCGTTACGAGCGGCCGGATGCCGCTCGTAATGCGTAGGTACTCGCG
>CATPBV010000303.1 GCA_955652345.1 uncultured Solirubrobacteraceae bacterium
ATCCACAATGGTGACGACTGGTGTGTTGTTGATCGCGTGCGCGCACGCCGGCGCGGTGATCGCAACTTGATACGTCCCCGCTGATACGTGCGTGATTGTCAATCCGTGGCTAGCCCCTTGCACGTCGTTGAAGCCTTCTGACCCCCAGATGCTCACCGCCGGCGTCCCAGGAACCCCCTGCTTGCCCTGCGGCCCCTGCGGCCCGGCTTGATTCCAGCTCACGCGGCTCTGCCCGCGCTTACACCGTCCGTGCGCTTTCAGGTGAAGGACCCCGGTGCCTTTGTCCGCGCACACTGTGATCGTCCTGCTGGCACCCGCGGCCAGCGCGTAGCTGCCGCCGGCGCCGACGAGCACTCCGAGCGCGATGTAGACGGCCGAACGGGGGTGGGGGTGACGGAGGATTCGGTTGCGCATTTGGCTCCTACCCTTCTAAGAGCATTGGGGGTCGCAGTTCCTCCCTCCAGCTGGGACCAGACCGTCCACGAATTTGGCCTGGAAGCCGCCGCCCGGCGACTCGGTGCCGAGCTTAAAGTTTCCGGCGACGCGATGCGTCAGTCGCCCACTCGGTCAGCTTCGGCGGGGCCTCGCCACCGATGGCGGATCGCGCCGACGCGGCCCCACGCACTAGCCTTCCGCGGATGCCGATCCCGCCCCTGCTCGAGAGCATCCTGACCGCCACCGGGCCCTCTGGGTACGAATCCGACCCGGCGCGGGCCTGGCGCGACGGCTGCTCGGCGTTCGCCGAGGTCGGCTCCGACCACCTCGGATCCTCGTTCGCGCGAGTCAAGGGCACTGCGGGGGGACCGACGCTCGCGATCGTCGGGCACATCGACGAGATCGGCCTGCACGTCACGCACATCGACGACGAGGGCTACCTGCGCTTCGGCGAGGTCGGCGGATGGGATCCGATCGTGCTCGTCGGACAGCGGGTGCGCCTGATGACCCGAAACGGCTTTGTGATCGGGGTGATCGGTCGCAAGCCGATCCATCTGCTCAAGGACGACGACCGCAAGAAGACACCGGAGCTGAAGGATCTCCACATCGACATCGGCGCACGTAACGGCGACGAGGCACGCGAGCTGGTGCGGATCGGGGACGTCGCGGTGATCGATGCCGACCCGCTCGAGTTGCGCCACGACCTGGTCGTCGCCCGCGCACTCGACAACCGTGTCGGCTGCTACATCGCGGCCGAGGCCGCCCGCTTGGTTGCAGCCGATGGCGGAGCACCAGGCGACGTGATCGCGCTCGCGGTCGTACAGGAGGAGACGACATTCGCCGGCGCCATGACGAGCGCATTCGGGCACCGGCCCGATGTCGCGGTCGCAGTCGACCTGACGCACGCGACCGACCAGCCGGGAATCGAGCTTGGCGAGATGACCAAGCACACGGTCGGATCGGGACCTGTGCTCGCGCGCGGGACTACGCTTCATCCAAAGGTTTTCGAGCTCCTGTATGAGGCGGGGGAAAAGGGCGAGATACCGTTTACGATCGAGTCGGCCGGGCGCTCCACCTCCACCGACGCAGACGCAATCCATCGCAGCCGGACGGGGATACCGACTGGACTCGTGTCGGTTCCGTCGCGCTACATGCATTCGCCGGTCGAGCTCGTGTCGCTGGGCGATATCGACGCAGCCGCGAGGCTGATCGCCGAGTTCGCCAAGCTGCTCGCCCCGGGAACCTCGTTCGAACGCTGAGGGCCTGAGGCGCACGGATGCTGCTGCTGTTCGACATCGACGGCACGCTCCTGTCGGGCGCCACCGATGCCCACCGCGAGGCGCTCCTGTCAGCGCTGTTCACGGTCCACGGAGTGAAGGCCCGCTCGTTCACCCGACCGCTCTCTCCGGCGGGCAGGACGGACGCCGATCTCGCTCGTGCGGTTCTGCTCGACGCCGGCGTGAGCGCGGCCCGGATCGACGCCCGAGCCGACGAGGTTCGCGAGGAGTGCTGTCGCGCATACGCGCGGATGTGCCCCGAGGACCTGTCGAGCACGGTGCTCCCGGGGGTCTCGGAGCTACTCGCGTGGCTCAGCGGCCAGCAGCACGTGACGCTCGCTCTGCTCACCGGAAACTACGAAGCCGTCGCGCGTCTGAAGCTCGCGCGGGCGGGAATCGGACGTTACTTCCGCCCCGGTCAGGGCGCGTTCGGGTCCGACAGCGAGGACCGCGCCGCACTCCCGGCGATCGCCCGCCGTCGCGCCGGCTCCTCCGGCCATCCGCATCCGCGCTCGGACACCGTCGTGATCGGCGACACCCCCCGGGACATCGCGTGCGCTCGCGCTGACGGCGTCCGCGTGGTCGCCGTTGCGTGCGGGCCGTTCGCAGCCTCCGAGCTGACCGACGCCGATGCCGTCGTCGAGGAGCCCGGCGCGCTGCGAGATCCGCTGGTCGCGCTCGGAGTGTGACTCAGTGGTCAGCTCCGCGGCGTCGGAAACTGCGAGCGCATCGTCGCATCCCACAGCCGGTCTGGCATCAGCCGCCGCTGGTTGATCATCAGATGCGCGCTCGGGGTCACCGGATAGCGCGCCTTCGGGCGCTTTGCTTCGATCGCGCGGGCGATCACGCGGGCGACCTTCGACGGATCGCCACCAAGCTTTGCCAGCGGACCCTTGTAGACCTCCGCGGTGGCTTTCGCGACCTCCCGGTTGAACTCCGAATACGGTCCCTCTTCCGCGGCGCTGCCGACCGAAGCGGCGGCGACATCGCCGAACCGCGTGACGATCAACCCCGGCTCGATCAGGATCACGTCGACGCCGAATCCTCGGACCTCGAAGCGAAGCGCGTCCGAGATCGCCTCGACCGCGTACTTCGTGGCGTGGTAGATGCCGCCACCCGGGAATGTGAGCCGGCCGCCCATCGAGCCGATATTCACGATCTTCCCGTAGCGCTGCGCGCGCATGTCGGGGAGCACCAGCTGGCACATCCGGATCAGCCCGAACACGTTCGTCTCGAACTGACGGCGAACCTGATCGAGCGGGACCGATTCGACCGCGCCGGACTGGCTGTAGCCGGCGTTGTTGATGAGGACGCCGACAGCACCTTCGGCTTCGGTCACCGCCTTGACCGCGGCCTGCATCGAGTCCTCATCGGTCACATCCAGCGCGAGCGTGCGACAACCCAGCTCCCGCAGCCCCGCGAGCGATCCTCGGCTGCGTGCCGTCGCGTACACGGTCCGGCCCTTCTGAACCAGGAGCCGCGCGGTGGCCTCGCCGATCCCCGACGAGCACCCCGTGATCAGTACCGCTTTCGAGGCCATTACCCCCTCACCAGCCGCTTGTACGTGATCCGTTTAGGCCGGTCCGCTTCCTCGCCAAGCTCCCGCCGGCGGAACTCCTCGTAGGCATCGAAGTTCCCCTCGAACCAGCGGGCCTGCGAATCCCCCTCGAAGGCGAGCACGTGCGTCGCGATCCGATCCAGGAACCAGCGATCGTGGGAGACGACCACGGCGCAACCGGCGAACGCCAGCAGTGCCTCCTCGAGCGCCCGCAGCGTGTCGACGTCGAGATCGTTTGTCGGCTCGTCGAGCAGCAGCAGGTTGCCGCCGGTGCGTAGCAGCTTGGCGAGGTGCAGCCGATTGCGCTCACCGCCGGAGAGCTTGGCGACCTTCTTCTGCTGGTCGGTGCCCTTGAAGTTGAAGCCCGCGACATACGCGCGGCTATTCACGCTCCGTCCGCCCAGCGCGATCTGGTCCTGGCCACCTGAGATCTCCTGCCATACGGTCTTGTCGGGATCGAGCGCGTCGCGGGACTGATCGACGTAGGCAAGCTGGACCGTGTCGCCGATCCGAAGCGTGCCGGAGTCTGGCTCCTCGTCGCCCGTGATCATCCGTAACAGCGTGGTCTTGCCGGCGCCGTTGGGGCCGATCACGCCCACGATTCCGCCACGAGGCAGGCTCAGATCGAGATCGTCGATCAGCAGCCGGTCGCCGAACGACTTGCGCAGGCCCTCGGCTTCGACCACGACCTCGCCGAGCCGAGGCCCCGCGGGTACGTGGATCTGGACCTGGTCGAGCGCCGCGGTCTGATCCTGGGCGAGCAGCGCCTCGTAGGCGTTCAGGCGCGCGCGCGGCTTGTTGCGCCGGGCGCTGGCGTTCAGCCTCACCCACTCGAGCTCCTGCTCGATCGTCCGCCGGCGGGCCGTCTCCTGCTTTGCCTCTACCTCGAGCCGAGCCCGCTTCTGCTCGAGCCATCCGGAGTAGTTGCCCTCGTACGGGATCCCGCGGCCGCGGTCGAGCTCGAGGATCCAGCCGGCGACGTTGTCGAGGAAGTAGCGGTCGTGGGTGACCGCGACGATCGTGCCCGCGTAGTCGCGGAGATGCCGTTCGAGCCAGGCGACCGACTCGGCGTCGAGGTGGTTAGTCGGCTCGTCGAGCAGCAGCAGGTCCGGCTGGCTGAGCAGCAGGCGGCACAGCGCCACGCGGCGGCGCTCTCCGCCCGACAGCGTCGCGACGTCGGTATCGGGAGGCGGGCAGCGGAGCGCGTCCATCGCGATCTCGACCGTCAGATCGAGGTTCCAGCCGTCGACGGCGTCGATCTTCTCCTGAACGCGGGCGAACTCGTCGGCGGTGTCCTCGGAGTAATTCATCGACAGATCGTTGAAGCGGTCGAGCAGGGACCTGATCTCGGCCACGCCGTCCTCGACGTTGCCGCGGACGTCCTTGCTCGAGTCGAGACTCGGCTCCTGCTCGAGCATGCCCACACTCGCGCCCGGGGCGAGCTGCGCGTGCCCGTCGAAGTCCGTATCGCGCGCCGCCATGATCCGCAGCAGCGTCGACTTCCCCGCGCCGTTGTAGCCGAGCACGCCGATCTTCGCCCCGGGTAGGAACGACAGCGAGATGTCGGTCAGCACCTGCCGGTCGGGCGGGTAGCGCCGAGACAGCCTGTAGGTGGTGAAGATGTACTGAGGCACCGCTCCGATGAGGATAGGCGCCGCACCGAGTACAACACGTCCATGCGCACGCTCGCCGCTGTCCTCGCGCTGCTCGCCGCGGGCTGCATGGTCGTCGCGGTCGCGAGCATGGTGACCGGC
>CATPBV010000304.1 GCA_955652345.1 uncultured Solirubrobacteraceae bacterium
CGCGCAACATCACGCCGGCGACTCCGGGCGCCAGACGTACCCGCCGAGTCTCGCGTGCTGCGGCGCCGAGCAGCACCCAGGCGTCGCGATGGTAGACCTCGTCGACGCAGAACACGGTGTCGATCCGCGACGCGTCGGCGACGGCGATCGCGGCCAGCACCTCGGCCGCGGAGGCATCGGGCAGCAGCTCGACGCTAACTCGCACGACGCTCCGTGGAGACCGGCTGGCAGTGCGTCACCGGTGGAGTATCTAGCCGCCGCGTGAGCCGGTCAACGACCCGATCCGATCGGCGGAGCGCGGAGCGCTCGTCCACGCGCAGAGTTAGACCGGCGGGCAACGGCCAGCGCAGGTGAGTATGCGGCGGGAGCTGCGCGAACGCTGCTGTGTCGAGTCGGATCGAGAGGTGGTCGGCGAGCACGCGCAGCGCCCGCAGCGTGAGGATGCCGCGCCACCCATTTGCGGGTGCAGCGGCCACTGACCTCGGCGGCCGCGGCCGCCTCGCTCATCGTCCGCTGCCCCTCAACAACCCGCCGGCAGAGCTCCCGACGACCTTTCAGACTGAGCGCAGCGTTAGCGTGAAGCTTCATCCGGTGTCCTCCTTGGGACTGAGTTGGCTTG
Source organism: uncultured Solirubrobacteraceae bacterium (assembly GCA_955652345.1). Taxonomy (GTDB): domain Bacteria; phylum Actinomycetota; class Thermoleophilia; order Solirubrobacterales; family Solirubrobacteraceae; genus Palsa-465. Next base: position 620 of record CATPBV010000304.1, read on the forward strand.
GCAGCTCTCAGACTCCAGGGGGCCCGGATGGACCGACCTACTCAGGAACTACAACTAGCCTGGGTCGTGTGCGGCGGGTATGGGTTGTCCTCATCGGCCTCGTTGCGCTCGTTGTCTTCGTCGCGGTCACGGCTGTGTTGGCGCGCGTGCTCAGCCTGGACGGGGCGGAGCGCTCGGCGATCACGGCGCTGGTTGGGGACGAGGCCGCGGGCAATGAGCGGGGGGCGCTTTCGCAGATTGTCGGGTGCGCTCGGCGGCCACTGTGTCGCGTGAGCGTGGCGACTGACGTGGCGGCACTCACTCGACCGGGGGGCGTGGCGATCATCCAGATCCAGCCGTCGGCTGGGTTCTCGCTGAGCAGCACGGTGGGCACCGCGCGGGTGGCGTGGAGGGTCGGATTCTCTCTGCCGGTCGTTCAGTGCGTTCGCGTCCGCCGAGCGGGTGACGCGATCAGCGGCTTCCAGGTTCAGCTGCTCGCGGTCACGCCGCGGCTGCGGACCGACGCCGACTGTCCGAAACGCTTCTAGGTCCGCACCGGGCGGCGAGCGGGCGCGCGCGCCGGGCGCCGCTCGCGCCGCGGCAGACGATCCGCGAGCCGGCCGTGCTCCCGCAGCCGCACCCTTGCCGGTATCGCGTCCGGAAGGGGGATGCCGCCCCGCGGCGGATCAGGCCTCTCCGGGGGACGGCGGGGCCCGTGACCACCGTCGTCGTCGGAGCCTGAGTCGTAGCCCTTGGGGAAGTTCGGACCCTGTCGCAATGCTGGGATCAGCAGCAGTGCGGCACAGCCGAGCCCTAGGAGGTGCATCCCGGCGATCATCAGCATCAGCTGAGCGTCGCCCGACATAGAGTTGAAGCGTAGCGCGCCACCTGAGCTTGGTCGAGGGGCGCTCGCTACCATCGTGGCCGGTCATGGCCACCACCGACACAACCGTCCTGGCGGTCGCGCATCGCGACCCGGCGGGCTCCCGTGAAGCCCGGCGACTTCGCCGTACCGGCAACGTTCCCGGCGTCGTCTATGGCGGAGGCGAGGACCCGATCGCCTTCCAGGTCGACGCCCGTCAGCTCCGGCAGGCGCTCGCACACGCCGGCGCCGTGCTCGATCTCCAGATCGACGGCGACGAGGCGACGCCCGTCGTTCTCAAGGACCTGGCGCGCCATCCCGTGACGGGCGAGACCATCCATGTCGACCTGCTTCGCGTTCGCCTCGACGTGGCGATCGAGACCACCGTGCTGCTCGAGCTGGTCGGCGCGGAGAGCTCCCCGGCGACCAAGGACGGCGGTGTCTTCGAGCAGGTGACACGCGAGCTGACGATCGAGGCGCTCCCCGCCGAGATCCCGGACTCGGTACAGCATGATGTGTCCGAGCTGCACGTGGGCGATACGGTCACGCTCGACGCTCTCACCGCTCCCCCCGGCGTCAAGTTCGTCGACGATCCCGACACGGTCATCGTCACCGTCTCGGCCCCGCGCCTTCAGCTGGTCGACGAGAACGAGATCGAGGAAGAGACCGAGGTCGTCGGCGAGGAGGGCGAGGAGGCGGCCGAAGGCGCGCCCGCTTCAGAGGCCGGCGGCGAGGAGCCGGCCGGCGAGCAGTAGGAAACGCCACGTCGGATGCCATTCCCGGGTCGCCGGGGCGCCCCACCGGACTGGCTGGTCGTGGGGCTCGGCAACCCTGGCCGGGAGTACGCGGGGACCCGGCACAACATTGGGTTCGAGGTGGGCAACGTGCTTGCCGCGCGCTGGGAGCTGTCCAGGCCGAAGTCTCGATTCCGCGGTCTGCTAAGCGAAGGCCGTGCGGGGTCAGGGGCCCCTCGCGTCGCGATTCTCCTACCGCAGACGTTCATGAACGATGCCGGTCGCGCGGTTGGCCCGGCTCGGGGCGCGCTCGGCGTACCGCTTGATCGGGTGCTCGTGATCCATGACGAGATCGACCTGCCGTTCGGTGAGATCCGGGCGCGAGTGGGGGGCGGGCTCGCTGGACACAACGGCCTGAAGTCGATCCGGGACGCTCTCGGCTCGCCGGACTTCGGCCGGATCCGGATCGGGGTCGGCCGCCCGCCGACGACGGATCCCGACCGGGTCGCCGCGTATGTCCTGAGCCGCTTCCGTGAGCCGCACGAGGAGGTCGCGACGGTGATCGAACGCGCCGCCGACGAGGCGGAGCGGTGGATCCTGGGCACGGACGGGCCCTCGTAGACTCGATCTAGCAGTGCTCCGCCCGCTTCTCGCGTACTCAGCCGACGATCCTCAGACCGACGCGCTCGCGCGCGACGGCGGCCGGGCGTTCGTCTCGGCTTCGCTACGCCCGTACCTGATTGCGGCGCTCCTGGATCGCGATCCCGAGCTGCCGGCGATCGTCGTGGCCGGCGACGACCGTGCGGCCCGGGACCTTGCGGGGGCGCTGAGAGCGTGGCTTGCGCCGAGGACGGTCCGCTACTACCCCAGCCGCGGCGTGACCTACGAGTCGCACCTGGCCCCGCCGCCCCACCTGGTTGGTCTGCGAATCGCCGCGCTCGACGCGCTGCTCGACGAAGGCGGCGAAGCGCCGGTGGTGGTCGTCAGCGCGGTGGCGCTGTCCGAGAAGGTTCCCGATCCTGCACTGCGGCCTCGCAGCTTCGTGCTTCGCAAGGGCGAGTTGCTCGCACTCGACGAGACGGCCCGGGATCTGGTCGCCGCCGGGTACGAGCGGGTTGACCAGGTCGAGGACCGCGGCCAGTTCGCGATCCGCGGCGGTCTGCTCGACGTCTTCCCCGCAACCGAGGACCGCGCGGTCAGGGTCGACCTGTTCGGCGAGGAGATCGAGTCGCTGCGCTGGTTCTCGACCTTCACGCAGCGCTCGCTCGAGGAAGCAGACGTCGTCGAGGTCGCGCCCGCCGCGGAGCTCGCCGAAGAGCATCGCGAGCTGGCCGAGATCGCCGCGCTCGAGGATGCCGCCGAGCGTCCCGACATCGCCGAGCTGCTCCCGGTCGAGGACTTCCATCCGTTCCTCGACCTGATCCCCGAGCGCGCGAGCGTGATGATCGCCGGCGAAGAGGACGTCGCGCCGGCGCTCGCCGATCAGTGGCAGGACATGACGGCGGCCCTTCACGACGAGGACGCCCGCCACCTGTACGTCGCTCCCGACGCGATCGCGGCAGCGCTTGCTCTTCGGGCGCGGGTGCGGCTCGCGAGCATCGATCAGGATCAGTCATTTACGTTCCGCGCTGCGGCGGCTGAGTTCGCGGCGCGTGGCATCAGGGAGGCCGAGCCCGAGCTCGAGAAGCTGGTGCGCTCCGGCTACCGGACCGTGGTGGCGTTCGCCCGCCGCGGCGAGGGCGAGCGCACCGCCTACAACCTCGCCCGGCTGAAGGCCCACTGGCTCGACGGGGACGTCTCACAGCCTCCCGGGACGGTCGCGTTCGCCGCGGCGCGACTGCAGAGCGGCTTCATCGCACCGCAGTTCCACCTTGCCGTGATCCCCGAGCACCGGCTGTTCCGGCGGCGGCGGGCCGTCTCCGAGCCGGATCGTGCGCGCCGGCGCGGGGTCCTGCGGAGCTTCGCCGACCTGCGCAGCGGCGACATCGTCGTCCACGAGGACCATGGCATCGCTCGCTTCGCCGGCTTCGACACCAAGACAGTCGCCGGAGTCACCCGCGACTACCTGTATCTCGAGTACGCGGGCTCGGATCGCGTGTTCGTTCCGGTCGACCAGCTGGCGAAGATCAGCCGCTACGTCGGCGCGGGCGGGGCACACCCGCCGCTGTCGAAGCTCGGCGGTACCCGTTGGGACACCATCAAAGCACGCGCCCGGCGCGCCGCGCAGGAGCTCGCCGGCGAGCTCCTGAACCTGTACGCGGAGCGACGGCGGCGCGTGGGTCACGAGTTCGCCCCCGACACCGACTGGCAGCGCGAGTTCGAGGACGCATTCCCGTTCGTCGAGACTCCCGATCAGCGCGAGGCGATCGAGCTGGTCAAGTCCGACATGGAGACCCCACGGCCGATGGACCGGCTGATCTGCGGCGATGTCGGGTACGGCAAGACCGAGGTCGCGCTGCGGGCGACGTTCAAGGCCGTCGCCGATGGCAAGCAGGTGATGATGCTGGTCCCCACGACGATTCTCGCGCAGCAGCACTTCGGCACGTTCACCGAGCGCTTGAAGGACTACCCGGTGACGGTCGAGCAGGTCTCCAGGTTTCGCCCGGCGGCGGCGCAGCGCGAGACGGTCGAGCAGTTCGCGTCCGGCCGGGTCGATGTCCTGATCGGGACGCACCGGCTGCTCTCGCGCGATGTCCGCGCGAAGGACCTGGGTCTGCTGATCGTCGACGAGGAGCAGCGGTTCGGCGTCAAGCAGAAGGAGCTCCTGCGCCAGCTGAAGCTCAAGGTCGACGTGATCTCGATGAGCGCGACGCCGATCCCGCGGACGTTGCAGATGTCGCTTGCGGGGGTTCGCGACATCAGCGTGATCGAGACCCCGCCGGAGGGCCGGCGCCCGGTCAAGACGTACATCGGCGAATACGACGAGGAGCTCGTCCGCGGGGCCCTCGAGCGGGAGCACGCGCGTGGCGGGCAGGCGTTCTTCCTGCATAACCGCGTGGAGACGATCGACGAGACCGCCGAGCGGCTGCGAGCGCTGTGCCCTGGGATCCGTTTCGAGGTCGCACATGGGCAGATGGAGGAGCGCGAGCTCGAGCGGCGGATGCTCGACTTCCTAC
>CATPBV010000305.1 GCA_955652345.1 uncultured Solirubrobacteraceae bacterium
GCATGAACGGTTCGCTGCGCCCGGGCTCGGCGCGGGCGAAGCCTGGCTCGATCTCGGGGAGGTCCGACACCTCCGGGATCCGCCATGGCTCCGACGAGGACGCCAGGAAGGTGTCCGACAGAAGGATCACCGGCGTGCGGTAGCGAATCGCGATGCAGACGGCCTCGAACGCCGTCTCGAAGCACCCACCCGGCGTGCTCGGCGCCAGGACGGGCAGCGGGGACTCGCCGTGGCGGCCGTAGAGCGCCATCAGCAGATCAGACTGCTCGGTTTTGGTGGGCATTCCTGTCGACGGCCCGGCGCGCTGCACGTCGACCACGATCATCGGCAGCTCGAGTGCCGCGGCGAGCCCGATCGTCTCGGCTTTCAGATCCATTCCGGGGCCGCTCGTGGCCGTGACCCCGAGCCGCCCTCCGAACGCGGCGCCAAGCGCCATTCCGGCGGCGGCGATCTCGTCCTCCGCCTGGATCGTGGTCACCCCGAAGCTTGTGTGCCGTGAGAGCTCGTGCAGCAGCTCGGAGGCGGGCGTGATCGGGTAGCTCGCGAGCAGCAGCGGCAGCCGGCTGCGCACGCTGGCGGCGATCAAACCGAGCGCCAGGGCGGTGGTGCCGTTGACGTTGCGGTAGACCCCCGGCGGCGCGTCGGTCGCCGGCTTGACGTGGTATTGGACGTCGAGCAGTTCGGTTGTCTCACCGAATGCCCAGCCCGCACCGAAGGCCGCCAGGTTCGCCTTCAGCACCGTCGGCGTGGGCGCGAACTTGTGCTCGATCCACCGCTTGGTGACGTCGGTGGGCCGTCCGTAGAGCCACGAGAGAACCCCAAGGGCGAACAGGTTCTTGGCGCGAGATGCCTCGCGGGTGGATGCCCCCTCGACGGCCTCGACTGCCCGGACCGTCAGGGCGCTCATCGGGATTCGGTGCACCCGGTAGGCGGCCAGCGAGCCGTCCTCGAGCGGGCTCTCGGCGTAGCCGGCCTTCTCGAGGTTGCGCTTGCTGAACGCGTCCTCGTTGACGATGATCGTCGCGCCGCGCTGGAGCTCCGGGAGGTTCGCCTTGAGCGCGGCCGGGTTCATCGCCACGAGCACGTTCGGCGCGTCGCCCGGGGTGAGGATGTCGCTCGACGCGAAGTGGATCTGAAACGCCGATACGCCGGCCAGGGTGCCGGCTGGGGCGCGGATCTCGGCGGGGAAGTTCGGAAGCGTCGCGAGGTCGTTGCCGAGCACCGCGGTCGCGTCGGTGAACCTGCTTCCCGCCAGCTGCATCCCGTCCCCGGAATCGCCCGCGAAACGGACTACGACCCGGTCGCGCTCTTCAACTGCCTTGGTCATGCCTTCACTGCGCGCGGGTCACCGATCGCGATTGTACGAAGCGGCACGGACGCGCCGGGGGCTTCGACGACGCGGCTAACAGGCTCTTAGCTTCCAGGCGCGTCCGGTTTGCCGGGCGCGGCGCCCTTCGCTCAGCGCCGGCGGTTGCGCGGATGCTCCTTGGCGGCGCGTTCATTGCCGCGCTTGTAGTTGCCCGTCAGCCGGGCCATGAGCTGCTGCGGGTCGCCTGTCTCGACCTCGAGAAGAAAGCTGGCCGCGGCCGCCTCGCGCAGCGTCGCCGCGTGCGTGCTGTGATGCCTGATGACGACATCGCCTGAGCTGAGCACCTCAAACGCGAACCCCTCCGGTGCCTTTCCCATCGCCACAGCATGCCCGCTCAGCCGACGAGCGTCGGCTCGAGCTGTGCGTCGCCTCCTAGCGCGGGTCCGCGCCGTCCACGTTGAAGTACCGCACGACCTCGGCGCGAAACACGTAACAACCGTCGTCGGCCGGCTCGGGGGCATTGCTCGGGCCCTCCCCGGCCGAGCCGATCGAGAGGCCGAAGCGGGCGATCGTGCGCTGGCCACCTTCGTAGTCGCCATAGAGAACGTCGACCGCAAGCCGTCCTCCGCTCTCGACGCTCCTTCGCACGCTCTCGCGGTCCGGGTCCGATTGCTCGCGGATCGCTCCCTGCCAGAACCCGGGCTCGCCGGCGGGAATGTAGATGTCCCGCTGCTGCCGGGGAAACTCATCGATGTTGGGAGCGTCGGAGAACGTGCCGCCGTCGACCGCCACGGCCCGCCACCCATGGATGACGGCCAGTCCTGTCCCGCCATTCCGTACCGCGAGGCCGAAGTAGATGTTTCCGTTGGCGGGCAGGTCGACATTGCCCCCATGCGGGGGGATCGTGAACATGTGCCCGTCGCCGAACCTCACCAGCTGCTCCGGGTCCTCGGTCCGTGAAGGGATCAGAACGGGGCGCAGGCCCGCGAGCAGCGAGCGCTCCGCGACGCGGGCCGAGCGGTTGGCCGATTTGACCGAGCTGAACGTCGCGAGCGCCAGGATCAGCGTGCCCCCTGCGGTGGCCAGCGAGGAAATCGTCACCCAGTCTGCCACTGGGTCTATCCTAGAGCCGAGGTGGCACTTGGGAGCGGCGCACGGTGCCGGGGAAGGAGCGCGAGATGGATTCGGCGCTCGGCCTACGCGATCCGGCGAAATCGGGCGCAGTCAGTAGTTTTCCACCGCGAATCCGAGGTCCTCTGCGGAGTTGCTACGGACGCGCCATGCCGAGGCATGTGCTATGCGTGGTGAACCGCACACTTGGCTGTGCCCGACGGACGAGGATCGCGCTCGCGTGCTCGAGAACTCCTCGCGGGTCCGCAGAGCTCGCCTGGTCGCAGCGGCGGTCATCGGCATCTCGGCGATCGCTGCGGTGCCCAGGTACGGGTGGTGGCTGCTGGGCGTGTTCGCGATCGCGTTCGTGCCGATCCACTCGCTCGAAGCTCGCATGCGCCGCAGCCCGCGACCCGAGTACCACGCCGCCTTCAACATCCTGATGACGCAAGCGGCGATCGCCGCCGCCGCAGCGGTGACCGGTGGCCCGACGAGCCCGGTGCTCGCGCTGATCGTGGTCCCGACGGCGTTTGCGGCGGCGCGCTTTCGCTTCCGCGTCACGATCGTTGCGACGGTGATCCCGATCGTGGAGCTGTTGATCGTGACGTTCGGACTGAACTTCCACAAGACGCTCGCCCATCCGGCGTGGCTGATCATCGCGATCGACGTCGTGATCGGGGTCTCCGCCGCGGCGCAGGCGCTGTTCGGCGCCGAGGTGCACCACCGCAAGACTGCGATCCTCGACCCCCTCACCGGGCTCCTGAACAGACAGGGTCTCGAGCGGCGCTTCGAGGAGCTCGCGGAGCAGGCCCGGCTGATGAACGCTCCGGTCTCGGTTCTGATGTGCGATCTCGATCACTTCAAGGCGATCAACGACTCGCACGGTCATGCGACCGGGGACGCAGTGCTGCGCGACGTCGCCTACGAGCTGCGCAAGCAGCTGCGCTCGTTCGAGCTGATCTACAGGATCGGCGGCGAGGAGTTCCTCGTGGTGCTGCCGGGCGCGACGATGCCCTCAGCACTGGCGCTCGGGGACAACCTGTGCGAGGCGACGCGCCATTGCGGCTCGCAGGGCCTCTCGGTCACGCTGTCCGTGGGCGTTGCCACGCTGCGAGGATCCGACGTCAGCTTCCGCCACATGTTCGAGGCCGCCGACCAGGCGCTGTACTGCGCCAAGCGCGACGGCCGCGATCGCGTCGCGTCCGCGCAGCCCGCGCCCGCGCCCGCCGACGGGGGAGGCGACGAGCCGGACCAGCCTACGGGCGAGCCGGCGCGGGACGATCTCCCGGCGCCGGCTACCTGGGCTGTCTAGTCGATTACAGCTTTACGACGTTGATCGCCTTCGGGCCCTTCGGGCCGGCCTCCTCCTCATAGGAGACCTTGGTGCCCTCGGTCAGCGACCGGTAGCCGTCGGCGTTGATACTGCTGTGGTGGACGAACAGGTCGCGGCTGCCCTCGTCGGGCGTGATGAAGCCGAAGCCCTTGTCGTCGCTGAACCACTTGACCGTTCCGGTCGGCATCTGGAGTCCTCCTCCGTAGCTTGAAGTGCTGCCACCGCGGAGGATGCGACGCTGCAACTGCCCCGAGGTCTGCACTGCACCTACCGCCCGGATTCTTGCGAGCGGCCTTTTCGCGCGAGACGGTAGCACGCCCCGCAACCCTTCATGCTTCTGGCGATGGACGACCCGATGATCATCGGGCGCCACGCCGCGATCCCGCTCTCGGAGATCGTCGTGCGCGCCTCCCGCTCCTCGGGCCCAGGCGGCCAGCACGCCAACGTCACGGCGTCTCGGATCGAGGCCTCTTTCGATGTCGCCGCGTCCGCTTCGCTCACCGACGAGCAGAGGCGCCGGGTGATCGCCCGGACGGGGCCGCGGGTGGTCGCCGTCGCCCAGGATGCGCGCAGCCAGGCACGCAACCGCGAGCTCGCGCTCGAGCGCCTGCAGGCACGGCTCACCCGGGCGCTGGCGGTGCAGAGACCCAGGCGTGCCACGCGACCGTCGCGCGAGGCCGTCCGCAAGCGCCTGGACGCGAAACGCCGACAGGCGGTCCGTAAAAGCCGCCGCCGGCCACCCGCGGCCGAAGAGGGATGAGCGTGCGCTGGCTGGTGGACGGCATGAACGTGATCGGCACACGTCCGGATGCCTGGTGGAAGGACCGGGACGCAGCGATGCTGCGGCTGGTCAACGCGCTCGAACGCTGGGCGGCCGAAGGCGGCGAGGACGTGACGGTGGTGTTCGAGCGCGCGCCCTCCCCGCCGATCCGCTCAACCGTGATCGAGGTCGCGCACGCTCCTCGCCCGAAGGCGAACGCCGCGGATGACGAGATCATCCGGCGCCTGCGGGCCGATCCCGCGCCGGCCTCGGTACGGGTGGTCACGTCCGACCGCTGGCTGGCGGACCGGGCTTTCGGCGAGGGCGCAACCGTCGAGGGCGCCGAGATGTTCAGAGCACGCCTGGACGAGGAGCAGCGCTGGAGCTAGGAGAACTACGCGCGCGTTCAGCCGACGAGTACGTAGGCCAGGTGACGCGGGTCGGCCTTTACGGGCACGACCGCTCCGGGATGCAGTCCACCCGCGATGTCGGGCCCGACGGGCTGGTCGACCGACGCGATGTAGGCGGGCTTCCCGGGGACGTTCACGCGCAGCCGAAGCACGTACTCCACCGCGCCGTAGCTTCCCGTGACGGCGAGCACTCCGGGTCCGGTGTCAGTGGTCCCGGTGTCGTGAGCCGTGAGCACCACCGCGCTGGCCTGGATTCCGTGATTGACCAGCCATTGTCGCTCCCGGTAAACCTGCGCCAAACCCATGGCCGCCTTTTGCGCGGCTGAAGCTTGGTTCAGCGACGATGTGCTCTGGGCCAAGGCCGCCTGGATCTGCTGCGCGGCTGAGAGCTGCTGCTGCGCTTGACCTCCGGTAGCTTTCAGGAGCTTGGTTGCCGAGGTCGCCGCCTGCTGGAGTGGAGCCTCGGCCGCGCTGATCTGCTTCTGGATCTGACTGCTGAGCTGCTGCTGTGACGAGACGCTGGCGCCGCCTCCGCATCCAGCGAGAGCCAGGAGAGCGGCCGCGGCCAGCGCCACGCCGGGCGCCGGCGTTAGTGCGCGAGCGACTGGATTGTCGTGTGCCCGGTTCATTTCCCGATCCTGAGAGCGTTTATCGTTACGCCAGCCAAGCGCTTGAGGGGCGATCCCGGGAGCCCGCTCATAAGTTGCCGCGAAGAAGATCCCCAGGCGGATGCGCGCGCTTGCGACAATCTGGCTGATGGCCGATCAACCCAGCAAACGAACCGCCCCCGGCCGGCCCCGCCAGCCCGACGGGCGACCGCAGCTGCCGGGGTGGCGCATCACTCCCGCGCCGGATGGCAGAGGGGCGCAGCAGCCTGGAGGGCCGCAGCCGCCTCGCCGGAACTCGCGCTGGATGATCGGGGTGCTGGTGCTGGTCCTGCTCGTCCTCAACTTCTGGATCTCCTCGCAGGCGCTCCAGCCGAGCGCGAGGGTGCAGATCCCGTACATCCCGACGTTCCTCAATCAGGTGCAGGCCAAGAACGTCACCGAGATCTCGACCACCGGGGACTCGATCCAGGGGACCTTCAAGATTGCGGTCAAGTATCCACCGAACAGTAAGAGCGCTCAGCCGACGACGCTGTTCTCCTCGCAGCTCCCGTCGTTCGCCGATCACGCCCAGCTCATCAGCCTGCTCGAGAAAGAGAACGTCACGACGAACGCGCACCCGCTGCAATCCGGGCCGTCGTTCCTGGCCTCGCTGATCTTCGGGTTCGGGCCGACGCTGCTTTTCGTGCTGCTGATCTTCTACTTCATGC